>CAMYJG010000080.1 GCA_947258695.1 uncultured Ectothiorhodospiraceae bacterium
ACACATGCCAATTATTTGATCTCAGATCATATAACGTTCGCAGATATCGCTATCTTTCCATTTATTCGCCAGTTTGCATTCGTTGATAAAGACTGGTTTGATCAATCAAAATATATAAACTGTCAATCCTGGTTAAAGACTTTGTTAGATACTCAGTTATTCATAGATGTCATGAAAAAAACAGCATAACTAGTACTGATTTGTTAATAATCTGTTAAAATTCAGTGATTAATAACCGATGATTAGTAAATATTCACAGGGAGTTAACACATGTCTAAATTAGGTCTACAAAATCTTAAATTCCTGATTTTGTCATTCGTTTTTGTATTTTTCCTCTTTTCTTTAAATTTTAAAGTCTTCGCCCAGTCACTAGATACACCACTTGAGATAGCCAATGTCCAGTACCAGGAAGTTGATCAGGAGCGAGTACTGGATGGATTAGTCGAGGCTGTACATAAGGCGACCGTTTCAGCGCAGACCTCCGGGCGTGTAAAACAGATCTTTTTTGATGTGAATGATTATGCAAAAAAAGGCGATGTGTTACTGCGGATGCGTGACGCTGATCAAAAGGCAAACTTGAAAGTTACACAAGCTAATTATAACCAGGCGAAGACAGAAGCAAAGCGTGTTAATGATTTGTTTGTGAAAAAGCTTATTTCTAAATCAGTGGTTGATAAAGCACAGGCGGCGTTAAAGTCTGCAACAGCTAGACTTGATCAAGCACAGGAAAATCTTGAAAGAACAGTTGTTCGCGCTCCTTATAGTGGCATTATGGTTAAACGACATATTGAGGTAGGCGAGACCGCACGTATAGGAACTGCCTTATTTACAGGCTTGTCACTTGAGTCTTTGCGCGTTGTAGTGAATTTACCTCAGGATATTATTAATAGCGTCATGTTACATAAATCTGCACGACTGGTAATGTTTGATAAAAATAAGAGTATCAATTCAACATCGATGATGATTAGTCCGTATGCAGATGAAATGAGTCATACCTTCCTGGTGCGTGTTAATTTACCTACTGGTGATTTAGGTCTTTATCCAGGCATGGCCGTTAAAGTTGCTTTCCGTATCGATAAAATTCGTAAATTGGTAATCCCATTATCTGCAGTCACTCACCGCAGTGAAGTTACTGCTGTTTACGTCATGAATGATAAGAATCAACTTTCAATGCGCCATATCCGTGTTGGTGAAATGATAAATAGTGAGATGATCGAAGTCCTGGCTGGTTTAGAGGAACATGAAAAAGTGACTACTGATCCGGTTAAATCAGTGAGTTATCTCAAAGAACATCAAGCTAAGTAAAGAGAGCGGGTTAATGGAGTCGAAATTAGGTATTTCAGGGAAAATAGCACGGTATTTTCTTAACACGGAAATTACCCCCTTGTTAGCATTACTTGGTTTTTTACTCGGGGTTTTTGCCGTTCTGGTAACACCTCGTGAAGAAGAGCCGCAAATCAATGTTACCTTTGCCAATGTTTTTATCGCTTTTCCTGGTGCTTCAGCAAGTGATGTTGAACAGCTAGTAAGCATACCTGCCGAACAGGTACTGTCTGAAATAGAAGGGATTAAACACATCTATTCAGTTTCAAAACCTGGAATGTCAGTACTCACGGTTCAATTTAAAGTCGGTGAGGACAGAACACAGGCTATTGTTCGTTTATACAACACCGTATATTCCAAATCAGACTGGCTTCCTCAAGGACTCGGAGTTGCACAACCGATTATTAAACCGAAAGGTATTGATGATGTCCCTATTGTGACACTGACCTTATGGGGGCAATCAGATGATAAAGGACGTTATGAACTAACCCAGGTAGCACACGCAATCGAAGCCGAACTAAAAAGAGTGCCAGGTACTCGGGATATTTACACTTTGGGTGAAGCAAATGATGTAGTGCAGGTAAATTTAAATGCAGCGGCTTTGTCATCTTATAATTTGTCAGTGAATGATTTGCGCAATGCATTGCAATCGAGTAATACATCGAAAAAATCAGGATATATGACACGTGATAACCAGCAAGTTGAAGTTCAAAGTGGTCAGTTCCTTAGCAGCTTATCTGAAGTCGAAGATCTTGTGGTTGGTGTCCACAAAAATAAACCTGTTTATTTACGCAATGTCGCAGCTATCAAACGGGGAGCAGTGCATCCTGAACAATATAGCTGGTTCGGTGTGGGAGCAGGTTCTGAATTACAAGAAAAAAATATCGGTGGTGAATACCCTTCAGTTACCTTGGCTATTGCAAAACAACCTGGTACTAATGCTGTTGAAATTGCTAATCATGTCATTGATCGTGTAGAACAATTAAAAGGAATTTTTATTCCCGATGATGTGAATGTCACGGTAACCCGAAACTACGGGGAAACAGCAAATGCTAAATCACAACAACTAATTGGCAAGCTGTTTTTTGCGACAACTTTTGTTGTCTTGTTAGTGCTGGTTGCACTTGGCTGGCGTGAAGCAGTTATTGTCGGCCTGGCGGTTGTGATTACCTTGGCAATTACACTCTTTGCATCCTGGGCCTATGGCTTTACTTTAAACCGAGTATCATTGTTCGCCTTGATTTTTTCCATTGGTATTTTAGTAGATGATGCGATAGTCGTTGTTGAAAATATACACCGGCACATGCAAATGGGCGGGAAATCACTAATGGAATCAATGCCTCTTGCTGTTGATGAGGTTGGTGGGCCGACAATTCTGGCTACCTTTACGGTTATCGCGGCATTATTACCGATGGCATTTGTCTCTGGTTTGATGGGGCCATATATGAGTCCAATACCTATCAATGCAAGCATGGGAATGTTGATTTCATTAATTGTCGCGTTTGTTGTTACGCCATGGTTAGCCTATAAAGTAATGGGAAATCAGCAACACCTAAATAATGATATTGCTAAAGAAGATAATGAATCAGCATTGTATCCTCTGTTTAGAAAATATTTATCACCATTTTTAGATAAAAACACAGGACAAAGTAATCGCCGTAAATTGTTTTTAGCAATTGTTGCTTTGTTGTTGTTATCGGTTGCATTAGCAGGGGTTAAGTTAGTTGTCTTAAAAATGCTGCCATTTGATAATAAGTCAGAATTCCAGGTTATTGTTGATATGCCTGAAGGAACAAGCTTGGAACAAACAACACGAGTACTTGGTGAATTAGGTAAACATATTGCGAATGTCGCTGAAGTTACTAACTACCAGGTGTATGCGGGTAGTTCTGCACCGATAAACTTTAATGGCCTGGTAAGGCAATATTACTTACGTCAACAAGCACATGAAGGTGATATACAGGTTAATCTTCTTAATAAGTCTGAGCGTGACAGGAGTAGTCATGAAATAGCGGGTGCCATGCGCAAACCACTTCAGGAAATAGGGAAAAAATATAATGCTAATGTAAAAATAGTCGAGGTTCCGCCGGGGCCTCCAGTATTTTCTCCTCTTGTGGCAGAAATCTATGGGCTTGATTATGCCGGTCAGAGAGAAGTTGCCAGGCATGTACGTAAGGTGTTTGAAAACACAGACGATGTGGTTGATATCGATGACTCGATTGAAGCAGAAGCGAATAAGATAATTGTCAGAGTAGATCAGCAAAAGGCAGCTTTATACGGAGTCTCTCAGCAACAAATAGTCAATGTGATTTCAACTACTTTAAAAGGTGATGATGTTAGCTATTTGCATGTGGGCAATATGAAATACCCGTTACCATTACGACTTCAATTTTCAGTAGCAGATAAAGCCAGGGTAGATGGCCTGTTATCGCTCAGGGTAAGAAGTAATAAAGGACGTCTTGTGCCACTAGCCGATGTGGTTAAAATTGAAAAGGCGAAACTTCAACATGCGATATACCACAAAGATTTACAGCCATATGTATTGGTGACAGGTGATATGGCGGGTGAGCTGGACAGTCCTTTGTATGGTATGTTTGATATTATGAGTTCACTCAGCAATGCAGAAAATCCAATTCAACAGTATTTAATTAATCAGCCAGAGAACCCTTATAAATACAGTCTGAAGTGGGATGGTGAATGGCAGATAACCTATGAAACATTTCGTGATATGGGTATTGCTTATTCTATTGGTTTAATCCTTATCTATTTCCTGGTTGTTGCACAATTTCGATCTTACCTGGTGCCATTAATCATTATGGCACCGATTCCCTTGACGATTATTGGAGTAATGCCTGGGCATGCTTTATGGGGTTCGCAGTTCACGGCTACATCTATGATTGGCATGATCGCTTTGGCCGGTATTATTGTTCGAAATTCTATTTTACTGGTCGATTTCATTAATCAGCAAGTTGAAGAGGGTATTGCATTTGAAGAGGCAGTAATAAGGGCGGGTGCTGTACGAGCTAAACCTATTATACTGACTGGCCTGGCAGCTATGTTAGGCGCCTTTTTCATTCTTACTGATCCAATTTTTAATGGCCTGGCAATTTCGTTAATCTTCGGCATATTGGTTTCCACTCTACTAACCTTGGTTGTTATTCCAGTGATGTACTATGCCTTTATGAAAAACCGGATGAGCTAGTCATTATTCGAATATACGGCATAGTCTAAGATAGGTATAATCCCTGAATAATTATAATTAGCAGGGTTAAGATCCATGCGTCGAAGTTTCAAAGCTATAAACCTCGGAATAGCAACGGCCTTGTTGGGTGGATTTTTTTACCTTTTTGCAGCGGGTTATGAGCTGGAAGAAAACCTGGGACTTAAGACTTTATTTAAATTACGTGGAAGTATTAGTACACCAACCGATAGTGCAGTCGTTGCTATCAGTAAAGTTTCATCCGATTACTATGGTCTTGAAAATGATGTCGCTGAGTGGCCGAGACATTATCATGCGAAATTAATAGATACTTTAAAGTCTCTTGGTGCCAAAGCAATAGTCTTTGATGTGTTTTTTAAAGAACCAGGTAATGATAGCGAAGATAGTAAATTGGCATCGGCTATTAAAAGGGCCGGAAATGTCATTCTGTTTAGCCATTTAAAAAGACAAATTCTTTCTCAACATGGAGATTCACCTGATTTTTTAGAACTCAGCAAATCAATTAATATAGAACGCTTAGTTTATCCTACTGAAAAAATAGCTGAAGCCTCGGTCGCTCTCGCACCATTTGCCTTATTAAAATACCCACAACAGGTTAATAAGTTCTGGACATTTCGTGTGCCTGCGGGCGAAATCCCTAATTTACCCGTTGTTGCCTTTCAGTTAGCAACCATAGAGCACTATCAAACATTGCGTCAACAGATTGAGAGTATCATTCCGGCAAGCACAAAACATTTACCTCGCAATATACAAGATATTTTGAATCAGCAGCAACTAACTTCCTTAGTAAGCGAGTTACGAATGCTGTTTAAAGAAAATCCAACCCTGGCAAAGACAATAAGGCAAAAGATAGAGAAGGAGAGTGATGAAAGTAGTAGACCTGTATTACTCTCATTAATTAATTTATATCAGGGCCCTAATCAATATTACCTGAATTTTTATGGTCCTCCTCGAAGCATAACCACAATTCCTTATCATAAAATAATTTCAAATAACAACGAGACATCTTTTGATGTAAAAGATAAGGTTGTTTTTGTTGGTTTTTCTGAATATTTACAACCTGAACAAAAAGATAATTTCTATAC
>CAMYJG010000081.1 GCA_947258695.1 uncultured Ectothiorhodospiraceae bacterium
ATGTTGGACGTAATTTGATAAAGTTTTCTTATAAGGATACCGAGCCGGAAAAGGCCTACCTAACTTTAAGCAAAACACTTGATTTGTTTATTTCTGAAAGCCTAACGACAAAGCTTGCAGAAAGCCGTTCTGCATTTGAATTCATTGATAAACAAGTAAAAGATTATCATGAGAAATTAGTTAATGCTGAAGATGGACTGAAACAATTCCGATCTAATAATATTGATATACGTTCAGGTTCTCAGCCAGAGATTACAGCTCGTATTCAGAAACTTCAGCAACAGGTAAGCGACATAAAGCAGGAGTTAAGAGAAGCAAAAATACGTAAAGAAACACTGTTATTGCAATTATCTGGTGAAGCAGAAACGGCAGCTGGACTCTCAAGAGCTGAAGAGTACCGCGCCAGAATTATTGAGATGCAAAGTCAACTTGATAATTTATTATTACAATATCACGAAACTTACCCTGACGTCGTCCAATTAAGAGCACAAATTAAAGATCTAAAAAATGCATTAAAAAGGGAAGAATCTGAAGACTCGAAAAAAGAAGCAGGTAGTACGGTTGTTATTGAGGGAATCGTTGTAGACGAACGAATTCAGGCCAGCCCTGTATATCAACAATTAAGAACTGATCTTTATACAACAAATTCTCAAATTCAGACTTTAACTTCAAGGCTGAAAGACGCACAGAAATCTCTTGATGAGCAAGCTGAGCTGGGACGACGTACCCATGAATTACAGGCAGCGCTATCTGAATTGGAAAGAGACTATAAAGTAAACAGTGATATCTATCAGGATTTTCTCCGTCGAAGGGAGGCTGCAAGGGTGTCCATGAATGTGGATCTGGAACAAAAAGGTTTAAGTATGCGTATTGATGAACCTCCATTCTTACCACATAACACCAGTGGACTAGGCTTAAAGCACTTTTTATTAATTGGTATGTTAGCTGGCATTTTATTACCGATTGGAGTGTTATATGGCATCTTACAGGTTGATCCCAGGATTCGGAGTGGTGAGCAATTACAGGAACTGACCGATATTAAAATTATCGGATCAATAAATGAATATTATGCAGATGGCGAAATTGACTATATGAAAAAGGATATTATTAAGGTCCTTCTTCTTGGTGCTCTTGCAACAATCGCAGTTGTCGTCTCCGCTTTACTTTTGAAATAGGTGTAACAGATGAGCAACCTTGAAAAAGCCCTTAGAAAAGCAATAGTTGCTAAAAATAAAAAAGTGGATGGCACAATTGGAGGTGAATCAAATATCGATATAGCCTCTAATAATAACTATATCGATGGCGATATTAATTTAATGGCCGAGATTGATGTTAAGGGTAAGAAGGAACTTGAACAATTAAAAATTATTTCACCTGAAATACACAATACGAAAGTTGTAGATCAATTCAGAGATATTCGTACGCACATTTATCAGGCGATAAAGAAAAACAACTCACCAATTCTGGTTACTTCTGTCACTGGTGATGCGGGCAATACTTTTGTTACCAGGAATATAGCCGCAGCAATTGCTCTGGATGATACCAAAACTTCAGTGATTGTTGATTGTAATTTATTGAATTCCGGGTTCAAAGATTTGATTGGAGAACATGAGCCGCTCGGCATTGCTGATTATATCGGAGCTGATATTTGTCTTGAAGATATAATTATACCAGTAGGGATTCCAAGGATGCGCTTAGTTTATGCTGGCACCAAAAAGGAAAGTGTAACCGACTACTTTACATCGGCTCGATTACGTGACTTATTTGTTGAGTTAAAAGAACGTTATTCTGATCGTATTATTCTGGCAGACAGCCCAGCTATTAATGATTTTGCAGACGCAAAAATCTTATCGAACTTGTTCGATCATGTTGTTTTAGTTGTTCCTTATAGAAAAGTTTCAGCAAATCAGATTTCTGATGCGGTAAAAGCGATTGGAAAAGATAAAATTATTGGTATTGTTATCAATCGCGAGCCCAGATTTCTTTCTATTTTTAAATAATAAATTATTGAATTTTGGGGAGTTAAATGTCTTTGTTTCGTTATGCTTATTTGTGTCTGGCGTTTACGCTAGTACCTGGCTTTGCGTCAGCAGTGATTGTGAATTATGCAGCTGAAGGTGGTGTGTACAGAAGTGATAATATCAAGAGAACTGACACTGGGGCTATAGAAGATACAGTTTATAAACTCGATGGCCAGCTTGAAGTTATTGATCAAAATACATCAAATGATTTTGCAATGAAGTTAGATGTGCAGCATCGCGATTTTAAAGATGACAGCTTTAAAGACGATACGCGTGGAGTTTTAGATTTAAAAAGTTCCTGGAGCATCATTTCTGATGGTCTTAGTTGGGATGTTGACGGTTATTTTGGGCAAAGGCCTATTAATGTATTTGCTGTTGAAACTCCGGATAATCAACAGGATGTTGGCTTTTTTTCAACAGGTCCAAATGCCACAGTAAGGATTACCGATCTAGATCAAGTGGATTTTGGTTATCGTTATAATGATTTTTATGCTGAAATTACTGATGCCGATTATGTAAGTGACCAATTTGACTTCTCTGTGACACGCCGATTCAGCTCAATATATAAAGGCTCGCTTGTTACAAAGTTTGAAGATCTGGACTACAAAGAACCTGGTGTTCTAGATTTTGAAGATCTTAGGTATTTTTTCAGATTCACAGGAAATACCCGCTCAAATCAAATGATTATTGATCTAGGCAAGATTGATATTAAGTATAATACAGGCGAGAAACTTAAGAATGACTATAAGCGTTTGTCCTTTTTAAGAAGATTGAATAGAACTAATACTGCTCAAATACAATATATTGAAACGATTGATAATGGCGCTCGCCAGGTCGATCAAATCATTAACCCAAATGTAGTAACTACAGATCTGTTTGTTAATGAACAATTTAATGTTGCATATACTTTTGATAGAACCGATATCAGGTTTTTGCTGAACTATAGTTATACTGATCAGGATTACAGTACTCAGCATGATTTAGATAGAATTATTCGTACTGGTTCATTTCGTTTTATTTATGGCTTGCCTTCAGTGCTACGTTTTACGTTAGGCTTTAACCGATTTAATACGGATTTTTATAACGGCCCTAACGGCAACCCCCCAAGAGTCGATGAAGACGATATCTGGTTTGCCCGTTTTGAGAAACGAATTAGAGAACACTTGAATATAGGTTTGGAAGGAAAAAGATTGACAAGAGAAAGCACCTCCCAGAATTTAAATTATGAAGAGAATGTGTATCTGATTTTTCTGAGATACGAAGTCAAAGACCAGTAAGGGTTGATGTATGTATCTTGATCACTTTCAGCTTACCGAGCCGCCGTTTTTACTTACGCCTGATCCCCGTTTCTTATATCTTAGCAAATCCCATTCTCGTGCGTTAACGTTTATGCAATATGCAATTGAAAATCGAGATGGTTTTGCTGTTATTACAGGAGAGGTTGGCTCTGGTAAAACAACTCTAATCAGCAAGATGTTAACTGAATTAGATGAAGATACGATTGTGGCCAGAATTTATCATACACATGTTGGCAGTATAGAGTTTCTTCAATCATTGCTGGATGAGTTCGATATTCATGAATATATGAATAACAAGGTCTCGCTATTAAATCAGATTAATGCATATTTGATAAATGCATATTCTGAAAATAAGAAAGTTATACTAATTGTAGATGAGGCTCAGAATCTCTCTGAAAAACTACTAGAAGAAATACGTCTACTTACTGATCTTGAAACCAACAACGAAAAGCTTATGAATTTAATTCTGGTAGGTCAGCCAGAATTAAATGAAACACTGGATCAACCTCAGCTGGAACAGTTAACCCAGCGCATTCGGTTCAGATTCCATATTGGCCCATTAACCGAGAAAGAAATGCGGGATTTCATTAACCACAGGTTATTTGTGGCGGGTGTGGAGTCAAAATTGTTTGATGAGGGGGCTATGCCGCTTATATACAAATATACTGGCGGCATTCCTAGATTAATTAATGCATTATGTGATGTTGTGCTAATTTGTGGTTTTTCAGAAGAAGCTGAATTGATTACAAAAGGGATTGTACAGGCTGCTATTAATGAGCTGGAATGGAAACCTTTTAATGACAGGTATAAGCATGTTGATAAATCTGAACTAAAAAGGAAAATTCAGAAAACCAATGATGGTAAACTGATTAAATTAATAGAAGATAAAATTAATCGTTTTGTTAAGTCGCAGGACAAGACTATGGATGAACTTACGCACCTGTTTAAGCGCCTGGAAGTCAAAATTGAAGCATATGAAGATAAGCTGTCTGACTTGAATAAGGAGCTAAAAAAGCTATCAAGAAAGATTAAGTGAACTTATTCTATTGCAGAATGAATCTTGTCTATAATTTCCTGAGTCACAGCTGTATGAGTAGGAAGTGTTAATAACCGGTCTGAAAATATTTTTGCGTTGACCGGATGTTCAGTTGTTTTTTTCAAGTATTTACTGACCCCGTCTATTTCCATAAGTGGTTGTTTGTACATCAGGGATGCACCATACTTAAATAACTTGTTATATGCGTTGTCTCTTTCTAATAGATTGCTGAATAAAACTGGATAACGTAATAGTGGCTGGTTAAAGTCGTGATTCGCTACTTCAGCTAAATCTATTATCGTGTCATTATTCGTTTCCTGTAGCATCAGGTTTATTTGACTGGATTTGTTTGCAATAGATTGATACTGAATATAATTAGCCATAAACCGATTTTTAATCGAGGCAGAGATATCCTCGATGGTGGTCAACTCCTTTAGGATTGTCTTGCCTATGTTTAACCCTGGTATTCTTGTTATTAATCCATATAAGAATGGATGAATAGAAAGGTTGTAAATTCCAACTTTCAGCCGGTATTTTAGTTCTTCGTTAATAGTAATTGATTTTTTGTCTGGTAGCGGCAGGTAGTTATCAGAATTTCTTGTTAAGACGGCACCACCACCTAAGAGGCTTAACGGTTTACCTCGGCCAAAACTGATTATATTAAAGTCGCCCTGCCAATATTCTGATAAATCGCTCAATGGAAAGCCCTGGGCGCTGTCTTCTATGAATGTCAGATTATGGGTGTCACAAATATTTCGTATACTTTCTGTACGCTCGGAAATCCCAAGAAAGCGTACAGCGACCACGGCTATTGTATCAGGGGTTATCGCTCGCTCTAGTTGTTCCAGACACATCCATGGACGCTGATGAATAAAGTCAATAAGCACAGGCTTTGCACCAGAATGGACGCAGGCACTTATCAAATCAGGGCAACTATAGGCAGGTAGCAGCACCTCTGGGCAGTCTGTATCATGTTGTGTCCCCGAGTGGTAAAAGTGTATTTGGAGTGGTTTGAACAGATCAGACGAATATTCACTCAGCTTGAGAGAGATGGAATTACCAGCTGGACGGAGAATGGTCGGAAAATATTGCATTTTTCTTCTTAAATATTAAGTATCACTAATGTAACATTAAAAAAATCAAACAGATAGCACATAATTGCCGTAAAATTGCACAATCAGAACAGGCTGTCACAGAATGAGAAAATTAGGACAGCAACATACTGTTAATTATATAATATCCTTTAAATATTAATCATAACTAACTGATATTTATGAAAATTAAAAATGTACTTACAATTGATGTCGAAGATTATTTCCATGTGGCAGCCCTGTCTAAAAGTATACAGGTAAAAGACTGGGACAATATTGCCACCAGGGTCGAAAAAAATACGAAGGCGTTATTAGCATTATTTGGAAGGCACGAAGTCACAGCAACTTTTTTTATTTTAGGGTGGGTTGCAGAACGTTATCCAGGTCTTGTTAAAGAAATATATGGAGCGGGCCATGAGGTTGCCAGTCATGGATATAGTCACCAGCTTATATATACCCAGTCGCAGGCTGAGTTTAGAAATGAGACGTTAAAGTCAAAAAAAATACTTGAAGATATTATTGGTCAGGAAGTAAAAGGGTACCGTGCAGCAAGCTACTCGATTACAAAGAAATCACTCTGGGCATTAGATATTCTTGCTGAAGCTGGATTTAAATACGATTCGAGTGTATTTCCTGTACATCATGACAACTATGGTATTCCAGGATCGCCTGAATTACCGTACAAGCTTGAATCGCCAGATGGAAATACGTTAGTAGAATATCCTCTATCAACATATAAAATATTAGGTCAAACGTTACCAATCGCTGGAGGAGGATATTTTCGTTTATACCCGTTTTGGCTAAGCCACTTCTTTTATAAGAAAGTAAATGCATCTGGCAAACCATTTGTCTTCTATTTGCATCCATGGGAAATCGATCCAGATCAACCGAGAGTAAAGGCAAGCTGGTTTTCAGAATTTCGACATTATAATAACCTGGATAAGTGTGAAAAAAGATTATCAGGGCTGCTAAATAGGTTTGATTTCATTAGCATGGATGGAAAACTTGAAGAAATGGGCCTGTATGGTGACGATGTAGATGTTTACATGGGATACAAGAACGCGATATGACATTAAGAATAAAATTATTATCAGAAAAAGATTTGGACCGTTGGGATGCATATGCGAAAAAAATGAATGCCAGCATATACCATCAATCGCGATGGCGCTCTGTAATTAAAGACGTGTTTAAACATGAAGATTATTATCTGTATGCTGAAGATGAGAATGAAATTATTCGTGGCATTTTGCCCTTAATAAATATTAACAGCCGTCTTTTTGGTAATTATCTTGTTTCAATGCCGTATTTCAACTATGGCGGCGTTATCTCTGATGCAGAGCAAGCTCAAGATCTACTGTTATCTGAAGCAGAGAAAATAAGAGTTCGTTTGGGTGCGTCTCATATTGAACTCAGAGAGCTCGTTGAACGAAAAAGTTTTGAGAATGTTCGTGATGATAAAGTAACGATGCTTCTTGAACTTCCAGATGATTCCGACGATTTATGGTCGGCAATAGGCGCCAAGCGAAGAGCTCAGGTTAAGAGACCTATTCGGGAAGGCGTTGAGTTTAAATTTGGTGGTAAGGAACTGCTTGACGAATTTTATCGTGTATTTTCAACAAACATGAGAGATTTAGGGACGCCTGTTTATAATAAATTATTTTTCAAGACTATTATGAATTATTTTCCTGATGAGTCGTGTATCGTCGTTGTGTCGTTAGCGGGAGAACCTGTTGGTGCAGGTTTTTTGATTAGCTGGGATGGGGTTTTGGAAATTCCATGGGCTTCCACATTGCGTAAAGTCAATCGCATAGGTGTAAACATGTATATGTACTGGAATATACTGAAGTATGCGATTGAGAATGGCTATAAAGTATTTGACTTTGGTCGTTCAAGCAAGGATGCAGGTACATTAAGGTTTAAGAAGCAATGGGGTAGCAAGCAAAAACAATTGTACTGGCATTATTTGATGGATAAAAACAGTATAATGCCTGGTTTAAATCCATCTAATCCAAAATACAAAACAGCAATTGAAATCTGGAAGCGTCTGCCAGTACCTGTTGCTAATTATCTGGGGCCTTTCATTGTAAAAGGATTGCCTTGAATGAGGAAACTCCATCTTGCGGCTGAGCTTTATACTCGAACCAGGCTAAATAAAATAATTACCTGGTGTAGAGACTATTTTGTTTCTGAGATCCCTGTTCTGGCATATCATCGTGTAATGGATGTGCAAGATGATTATCCGTTCGATATTGGACTTATTAGCGCATCTCAAGAAAAGTTTTGGGAGCAAATGAAATACATAAAGAAACATTATCAACCAATCTCCGTAAACGAGTTATCTAAATATTTAGCAGAAAATAAATCGATCCCAAAAAAATCAGTAGTAGTAACTTTCGATGATGGTTTTGATGATAACTACCACTTTGCTTATCCGGTAATGAAGGAATTGGGTATTCCGGCTACTATATTTGTGGCGACAGATTTTATTGGCTCATCAGAAACTATCTGGTATGAACGTTTAGCCTATTTTTTCAACAGAACAAATAAGAATAAAATTAATGTCGATGGATTAGGAATAAATTATGATCTGGCTGATTCTGAATGCAGGAAATCAGCATATTGCAATCTTGTGGAAAGATTAAAGGTTATTCCAGAAGAGAAGCGGATATTAATGCTTGATGATCTATATAAGAACAATGGTGATCCATATGAAAATGCACCAGAAACAGAAAAATTATTAAGCAAGGCTATGACATGGGATAATCTTAGAGAGATGAGTGAACATGGCATTGAAGTGGGTTCTCATACTGTCACGCATCCAATTTTATCGATGCTATCTATTGAGCAGCTGCATTTCGAGCTGAAGGAGTCAAAAAAAATTATAGAGAATCAATTGCAGTATAATGTTGAGTCAATTGCCTATCCTGTTGGTCAGAAAGAATCATTTTCTCA
>CAMYJG010000082.1 GCA_947258695.1 uncultured Ectothiorhodospiraceae bacterium
GTGAAGATCAGAAATATGGAACAATCGGTGCTATCGCGCGTGACCAACAAGGTAACCTGGCAGCAGCAACGTCAACAGGAGGTATTGTCAATAAACGTATGGGCCGAATTGGTGACTCGCCTATCGTAGGTGCAGGTTTGTATGCTGACAATGAAACCTGTGCTGTCTCAGCGACCGGTTATGGTGAGGAATTCATGCGTTCAGTTATATCAAAAACCATCTCTGATTTTATTTATATGAAGGAAATGGATGCAGAAGAAGCCACTAAGGCTGGTATTGAATTTTTAACTCGTAAGGTCAAAGGCCGCGGCGGAGTTATTGTTATTGATAAAGACGGAAACTGTGCCAGTGGATTTACCACTAAAAAAATGATTCACGGTTGGATTGAACAAGGCGGTAAAACAATGGTGCGATTTTAGATTTATTTATTTTATTTTATTTTTTTATTACTCTTTGCCGTACTTTGAAGATAATCCTGTTACTTAAACTCTACTTGATTTAACAAAGGCCTCTACACCCACAGAATCTATTATTGCTGATACATTCAATTAAGGCTCGCATTCGCGAGCTTTTTTAATTGGCTCTGAGATAACTGTCATAATCCAGAGTGTAATACTATTTTTACTAAGTTATTGATAATATTTGTTTTTAATGGGTTTGACTACTTATTATAACAGGTTATAATAAGTAGTCGTTTTCTGAGTTATGGGTGTATGGACATCAGCAGTGATTTTTTACTTGCCCTGATAGCGGTCTTATTTGCTGGGGTGGTGCGAGGCTTTTCCGGCTTTGGTGTGGGCATGGTGTTGGTGCCGACATTAAGCTTGTTGTATAGCCCAGTCGTGGCCGTATTAACGGTTGTGTTGTTGGAGATCATTCCGAGTATTCAGCTTTTACCGAACGCATTTCGCAAATGTGACTGGCGTTCGGTAATGCCAATCTCCCTTGCGGTAATCGTAACGATCCCATTAGGATCTTGGATCCTCGTTTATACGGATCCCCAAATACTTCGAATCATCATCGCCATTATATTGATCATCAGCGTTATTATTCTTGCCAGTGGCTGGCGTTATCGCGGTGAGTATACGACTACAATGGCAACATCAACGGGGGCAGCGAGTGGATTAATCAGTGGTGCGACTAGCCTCGGTGGTTTACCGATTATTTTATATTATTTATCTGGCAAGTTTAGTGCAGAGGTGGCGCGGGCCAGCATGGTCGTTTTTTTATTGTTCACCGCGGTGGTCTCGTTAATAACCTATAGCATGCATGGTCTGTTCAACACTGAATTGGTAATACGTACCGCCTGGATGGTGCCGCCCTTTATTCTAGCCATTGGGCTGGGTGGTTTTCTTTTTGGTAAGGTCCCCGAGTCAATTTTTCGAAACATGACCCTGTTACTTTTGGGCATGGTTGGATTATTAATGTTAGTGGCATGAAGTCTCTATTCTTACTACTTATTTTCTTTCTTTTACCGGGTTGTGAATCCCCGATCGATCATCAACATCTGTCGTTGCAAGGACGCACAATGGGAACGACCTATCAGATTGATATCATTCAGACGGACAAGACTATTGTGAAGGACTGGTTAGCAGATGGTATCCGGGCCAGGTTAGAATCCATCGAACAACGCATGTCAAATTGGCGAGAGGACTCTGAGATTTCCAGGTTTAATCGTTTGCCCGCAGAAAACTCACGCTCCTTTACTGTAGATACATTTAAAGTCATCGCCCTTGCTCAGTCGATCAGCAAACAAACAGATGGGGCATTTGATATTACCGTGAGTCCTATAATAGAACTATGGGGATTTGGGACGAAAGTGACTCCACCCACCATACCGGACTATAAACAAATAAGTCATGTGTTGCAGCGGGTCGGCTATAAGTATTTATCACTGATACCAGAAACTAGAGCCATTAAAAAACATAAGTCACTGACATTGAATTTATCTGCTATTGCTAAAGGCTACGCAGTCGATGAAGTGGCGGTCTATTTGCGCTCGCAAGGGATTACTCGCTTTCTGGTTGAAATTGGTGGAGAAATACGAGCGCAGGGGCTCAAGTTGGATAATACGCCATGGAAAATTGCGATTGAACAACCACTTTATTCAGACTCAACAGTAAACCGTAAGGCAAGGCAGATAATCTCGCTAACCGATATGGCCATTGCAACATCCGGTGATTACCGTAATTATTTCACGATTGAGGGTGAACGTTATTCACACATTATCAACCCGATGACAGGTTGGCCAGTGAAACATAATTTAGTTTCAGTGAGCGTTATTGAACAGAGTGCAGCACGTGCAGATGCGCTGGCGACAGCATTTACTGTGATGGGAACAGAAAAAAGTATCACTTTTTGTGAAAAAAACAAGATTGCGGCCTATTTTATTTCTGATTTTATTTCCGAGGAACAGGGTCAGTATAAAAAGCACATAACCCCAGAGTTCAAAAAATACTTAACAATGAGCGAAGATTAATTTATGGTTTTAAATTGAAAACAAATTTATTGAACTAAATATAGGCTGAAAAAAATGGAACTACGTGATTTAATCAATCAGACACACGAGCTCAATGAAAAATTAAAACAGCTGGATGCGCAAAAGACCGGATTAGAACAACAACTTCAGCAATTGGAAACAGAGATTAAGCAGAAACTTGATGAAACCGGTCGCGAATATGAAAGCCTTAGTGAAGAAGAGTTTCAGTTATTGATGGCAGAATTAGGCGACCCAATGCAACTGAGTGTTGAAGTGGTTTTTGCTACGGATGAAAAACAAATCATTAACGAGGTACAGTTGCCAAAAAATGCAACAATAGAAGATGGGGTTGTGCTTTCTGGAATTCTGGATAGTTGTCCTGAGATAGATCTCGGTCAACAGAAAATCGGTATTTATGGACAAATTAAACCGTTAACGGAGCGATTGAATGATGGCGATCGTATTGAAATCTATCGTCCGGTAACTGCTAAAAGCTAACAAAATAATATTCCACAATATTAATTATAAAATCCGTTCTTTTTCCCTTAAGTCGTTGTCCTGAAACAAATTTTAATACCTGTCAGACTTGTATTAATCACCAATAGCATTAGTTAACTCATCAATGTAATTGTGGTGCAGGCAATGATCCCGATGCACCAAAGTTAATCAATCTCTTAAAGTATCGATTTGCCGTTAAATATCGATTTCAGTCTAAAAAAACAATAAAAATTAACAACATAGACATAAAGCCAATATTCCTTATTCCGTTTGGCACAACTGATGCAGTTATATAACTGTGTAAGTATGACAGGTTATAACAAGTTCAGGTTTTGTTATTCACCATCAGTCAAATAAATCAGGTTAAGGAGAGGAAAAAATGAAAGTCTTCAATAAATTTTTGGTCGGAGCGACATTATCGTTCGGCTTGGCATCTGTGGCATACGCCGAAACGATTCGTATCGCAGTTGGCCACCAGAGTAAATGCACTGATACGTATTCTGCGGGAATTATTCTTAAAGAAATGAAACTTATTCAAAAATACCTTCCGAAAGACGGTAAGTATAAAGATGTGGAATTTGAATTTGTCTGGAAAGATTATTCTTCAGGCTCACCGATCACAAACCAGATGTTAGCGAATAAATTGGACTTTGGCGTAATGGGAGATTATCCACTTATTGTGAATGGTGCGAAATTTCAGGAAACCAAGAGCCTTGAAACTCTTTATATCTCGGGTACTGGTTACAACCAGCGAGGTTCGGGTAATGCCATTGTCGTCCCCGTTGATTCTGATGTTCAAACACTCGCCGATTTGAAAGGAAAAACCATTTCAGTACCCGTCGGTAGTGCTGCATGGGGTATGACACTCAAAGCATTACAGGATCTTGGAATTCGTGATCAGGTAACCATTAAAAACCAAAGCCCACCAGTCGGTGCCGCCAATATTGCTCAAGGTAAGATTGATGCGCATGGCGATTTTTGTCCATGGTCTGAAATTATGGAATTCCGTGGTACGGGCAGAAAAATATTCGACGGCAGTGAAGCGGGTGTACCATACCTGCATGGTGTCGTGGTACGTAAAGATTATGCAGATAAATATCCTGAAGTGGTTGTTGCTTTTCTGAAAGCGGTAATTGCCGCAGGTGAATGGGTGCGTAAAGACCCTGTAATGGCTGCAACTAAACTTGAGAAATGGACAGGTGTGGAACGTGAAGTTCAGTATCTTTACTTTAGTGAAGGTGGGGCATTAACACTTGAACCTACCCTTAAGAAAGAGTGGGTAGATGCATTGAAGTTTGATCACACTGTGTTGGTTAAAGAAAAAGCGATTCCACCTCTAGATTTCGATAAATGGATTTATGACGGCTATATCAAACAGGCATATAAAGAAATGGGTCTCGATTATGAAAAAGATCTGGCCTATACACGCATTGCCAAGAAAGAAAACATGAAACTGCCACCGGCTGAAATCTGGCATAAAGACAAAGGTATTATCAGCTACAAAACAGTGGCAGAAATGTTGGAAGATGCGAAAAAATTCAAAAAAGCAGGAACATTGCGTGCAAGTTATGTGTATGACAATACCACTGGCCTGAAAATCTTTGGTCACATCGCAACTTATGTGAAAGGTGACGATGGAAAAATAACAACCTTTATGCGTAAGGCAGATGCCAAAGCATCATCGGGAAGCATTATGGAAGTCAGTGTTTCTTCTCCGTTAAGTCTAAAAATGGCGTCGGCCAAGTAGAACGACCCGGTCGGTACAGTACTTAAATGTACCGACCATTTTTTTGTTATTCGGCTATTACCAAGGTTGATTATTGTGAAAACATTAGTATCAGAGCCAGAACAAAATATCTCCATGTCAAAAGAGTCGGACACCGTCAGTGACAGTCAGGAAGAACATACAGCTCTAAAAGATGAAGCTGCAAATGTAACAAAGCAACCGGAACCAGCACCTTCCTTTATGCAAAGTAATTTCATGCAAAAAGCAAAGAAATTACCCTGGGCAAGTTACTTTGTTGGCATGTTGGCTATTTTGGCCGCTTTGATCGTTTGGCAGTTGCTTTCCTTTTATCAGGTAAATGTCATTCTAAGTTTTGAAAATATTCCGACTCCTCTGGTGGTCGGTGAACAATTTATGAAACTGATAGTAACAGAGGAGTTTTATATACATATTGGTGCAAGCCTGAAAAGAATCGGTATTGCATTTTTTTCTGCGTCCTTGCTGGGCGTTTTGATAGGTGTGTTTATGGGAAGATCTCGTGTTTTCAGAGATATCATGTTTCCCTATATTGAGATTCTGAGACCAATTCCTGCAGTA
>CAMYJG010000083.1 GCA_947258695.1 uncultured Ectothiorhodospiraceae bacterium
TTAAGGTAGATAACGTTGTTCCTGATGCCATGGTATTAGCAGAATCAGGTTTGGATGATGAAGGTCATAAACCAGAACGTTCAACGATTATGCTGGATTACTCTCATAGTGAATACAGTCGAATTCGTCTGCAATATAGCAAGGATGATTCTTATGAAGACAGTGATAACCTGTTCTTTGTGCAATATATCGTGACACTGGGTGCGCATGGTGCACACCGTTTTTAAGGTAAAGACGAATGAGTAAATTATATTACACACTAGTTAGCCTTTGTTTGCTGGGTATGAGCTTGCCTGCCATCGCCGCGATAAATGTTTTTGCCTGTGAACCAGAGTGGGCGTCCTTAGCAAATGAACTGGGTGGTGAGCGGGTTAATACTTTTTCTGCGACGACCGCGTTTCAGGATCCACATCATATAGAAGCCCGTCCCAGCTTGATTGCAAAAATGCGTCGTGCTGATTTGGTGATATGCAGTGGCTCTGAACTGGAAGTAGGCTGGTTACCAATGTTGCAGCGCCAGGCGAGTAATGCGAATGTATTACCGGGTAAAGCGGGTTACTTTGAAGCATCAAGTATGGTGGAACGTCTTGATATCCAGGAGAATGTTGATCGTTCAATGGGAGATGTACATGGTTCAGGTAACCCCCATGTTCATCTTGATCCGGCACGGGTACTGATTATTGCTGATGCATTGGCGAAGCGTTTAATGAAAATTGATCCGGATGGTGAGAATATTTTTCAACAACGTTTAAGTGATTTTCAACAGCGTTGGCAAAAGGCCATGGAACAATGGCGTCAACAGGCCGCGCCATTAAAAGGCAAACGTATTGTTGTTCATCACCGCGACTGGGTTTATTTACTTGACTGGTTAGATATTGAAATTGCTGGTGCCTTAGAACCCAAACCAGGTTTACCGACCACAGCCGGGCACCTGGTTTCATTAAAAAAATCATTAACTGCAAATCCCGCTGCAATGATAGTGCATACCACTTATCAAAATTCGCGTGCGGCAAATCGACTTTCACAAATAATCAATATACCGGTAGTTGAGTTACCTTATACCGTCGGTGGCGATGAAAATATTAAAGATTTGTTTGGCTTATTTGATGTCACTATCAAGAAAATGACGAGTGTGCTTAAATGAACTGGGATGCACTTGATATAAGTATCATTGGCCCGGCATTGCTTGCCGGGTTACTGGTTACCGCAACCCATGTACCTTTAGGGCAACGTGTATTACAACGCGGTATTATTTTTCTTGATCTTGCCGTGGCTCAAATTGCCGGTTTAGGTATTATTGCTGCTTATAGTTTTGGCTGGGAGCCGGGTGGTTGGCAAGTGCAGCTCATCGCCATGACTGCTGCGGTATTAGGTGTATTGTTACTTAACTATACAGAAAAGCATTGGCCTGAAATTCAGGAAGCTTTAATAGGCTCTTTGTTTGTTTTGGCCGCGAGCGGTAGTATTTTATTACTTGCTACTCATCCCCAGGGTGGTGAACAACTTAAAGAACTATTGGTTGGCCAGGTACTTTGGGTTAGTTATGAACAACTCTTCCCGGTTTTGATTTTATATGTCGTTGTTCTGGGTTTATGGTTTAGTTATTCTCATCGCGCATCACCCCTGCATTTTTATTTGTTGTTTGCTTTAACGATTACCGCGTCGGTTCAGTTAGTCGGGGTGTACCTTGTTTTTGCTAGTTTGATACTTCCTGCATTAGCAATTCGCAAGGTTAACAAGTTTGTATTAATTTATGGTTACTTAATAGGTGGTCTTGGCTATTTAACCGGGCTTGTTTTAGCCGCGATCCTCGATTTGCCAGCAGGAGCCATGATTGTATATAGCCTGGCAGTAATGGCTATTATTATTGGTGGCTTCCTGGCTTCACGTCAAAAAGACACGCTTTAACTAGCTGCGATATATAATCAAGCTGAATTAACCGTTGCAAGATTTTAATGAAATTGCAATAAAAAAAGGCCAGAGGTTTGCTGGCCTTTTCTTAATAATAAAAGAATCAACTATTCTAAAATAATGGGATTCAATGAAACAGTGTCATTAAAATCAACCATGTATTGATTGACTCTGTAATTTCGCTTTTTCCCAGACTTGTTTTTGACTTCGACTATGAGTTTTTTCACTTCGGCTAATGAAGGCGTATCCATAATCGTTAAGTCAAGGTTATAAGTACCGGTTGAAGTTGAGATATCGGTCATATCTAAAATACTACCGTCGCTTTCTTTTATCATGACCTGAATGTCAGATAAATTCGAGGCGATAATTTTTCCTCTCAATACAGTCGCTAATTTTTCTGCATAGAGGGGGGTACTATTTAGAACAAAAAATGCAGCTACTAAAAGGATTCGTTTATTCATAGTGCTCGTTTCACCTGCTTAGAATGTTACACAATGTTACTTAAATTCTAGGCTAAATAATAAGAGAAATATATGATCCGGATCATAAAAACATATCAAAATACCGGGAAATGTGATGCAAATAACACATTTTTATCGAGGGAATGAGCGGGGCTTACCTGATTTTAGTGCAATTAGGGCATGTATAAAGTTCGTATTTTTCATTTCAGCACGGTAATTTTTAGCCAGTGCATTATGGCACTCCTCTGGGTTTATTTGCCGACTAAAGTTTCGGATTAAGGCAAATTTCTTGCTAGTTTAGAGTATGCGCCATAGTGGTTGGTACTAGGTATATTGAGATTTAGATAAGGTGGGTTAGAGTGTTTACAATTAACTAATCAGCGCAAGTCTACGTAATAAATAAAAAATAATTGCGCTAGCCCCTTAGTTTTATTTCTTATAATTTCTGACAAAAATGAATGTTTATACCTTGCGCTTTATCAAGCAGATTTTGTATTCGCTTATGTATTTACTAATGAGCAATGAGGTAAATGAGCTGGGTTCATATCATCAATCAAATATTCTTTTCCACCAACGTCGGCGATTATTGGGTGGGTTCAGTGCTGATTCTAATTCGACGGGTTGAATTTTTGACAATATCCAGCCAGGCAAGGGTGGGTTATCACTAAAGCCACATGAAACACCAAGGTTATTAGGATCATAGATTTTTATAAAGCTAGGCTTGCTTTTATTATCCGCATAAACGATGCCGCAATAATCTTCAGTGTGATCCTGGCGCAATAAAATATCGATTTCTTTTATAAAGGATAGTAATTTCTCTTTCGTTTCTGTTTTTTCAGGAGGCTGTTCGCCAACCGCATAGATGTACCAGTTATCATCTGCTTGATGGTTTAGTTGCTGCCAAAATTCATCTAAATGCGGCCAGCGCATCATCGAGGTAAAACCACCTCGGTAAGCATTTAAAAATTGGGTTGCAATATCATTTTCCACAAAAGTAGCCTGCTGAAATATTAACTTATTTTTAAGTATAGTAATTTGATTTCAGTTGGTCAGTACCTTTTGTTACAGAGTATGTTATTTAGTCATAGTCTTCATTAAGTGATTTAATAAAGGCCACTAACGGGGCAACGTCATTTCCAGTAATATTGATTTCCTTCATTGCGGATTCTGAATTTCTCTGTTGATTGGTTTTCGCAACCAGGCTGCTAGTGAGGTAAAAGTGAACTACTTGTTGCAGGTCAGTAAATTGCCCGGAGTGCATATAAGGTGCTGAGTGGCCCAAATCTCTGAGTAGCGGGGTTTTAAATGCTGCAATACTATTGTTGAGTAACGCACTTTGGCTGCAGCTTGATTTTGTTTGTGTTTTTGCCTGGCTACACATAATTGTCGCTAGTTTTTTCTGCGGTTTAGGCATGTCTGGATTGGCAAATACATTCCATAAGCCTAAGTCGGTATAACCCGGCTTGGATTGAGTTGCTATGCTTCGAAAGCGTGAGCTAGCAGCAGGGTGTTTAGCGGTAGCAGGTAAGAACGCATTATAATTTTTGTTACGTTTGGCTAAAGAGGGGATTAATAACTTATTAAATTCACCTGCACCATGTAATGCATCGTAATTATGTTGTACCAGGCCAGTATTATGGAAACCAAAATCTGAAAAATGTGGCGCAGCATGACAAGCGATACAATTACCACCGGCGGCTTTTTTCGAACCTTTGCTAAAAAAAAGCTTCATTCCCTTTAGTTCTGCCTCAGAAAAAACATAGGGCTGTGAATGGCTTGCAAACTCATAGCTGTCTGCCTTAACAAAACGTGGTTTTTCCAGGTTATTGAGAGTTTTTAATAAACGTAAGCTATAGTCCTGGTTTGTTTCATTTTTATTTGCTTTACGTGGTAGCTTGTTGAGTGCCAAGAACGCATCATAAGGACTACCGGTGTATTGCCCCTTACTGTCCATTTGGAAATTAAGGTCAGTAACATAGGCGCTCACCAGTTTAGCAACAGCATCTAATATTTGACTATCACTGGCAGTGGTGACATCTAATCGATATGCTTTTGGTAACCTGAATTCCGCTTTAATATTTTTATCTGTTCCTTTTAGTAACGTCGAGTACGCGCCACCAAATTCCTGTGCCAGCTCACCTTTACCATTATCTTCGCGAATAATTTTGGCAACGTGTTTAATTGCAACTTTACTTTCACTGGCAGTCCAGCCAAAGTTCCGGCCGGTAAATGTCCCACGTACTAAATCTTCCATCGAATCAAATTCACCATCGAAGTGAAAGCTTGCACTGGATTGGCTTTGATGTGGCAGTGAAATATTAACCATCGACATCGAGTTTCGCCCGGATGTTTTTGCTTCATCTTTACGGGCAGGGACAGGGGGGCGTTTAGCGTAGTCTGCATAACTGCGCATTCCCGCCATAGGATTTTTTGCATGTTCATCCACCATGTGGCAAGCACGGCAGTTCATTGTTTTACCGGCAAAAGGACTTTTTATCGAGCTATTTAACAGGACAGTATTATCCATAACCGGATCGGCTTTGGCTGGATTAGCATAATAAGCATGGGCAAAACGTGTTTCTAAAAACAAACGTTCGCCTATTGCCACTTCAGCCGGATCGGAATCTTCACCGGCATAAGAGGGAGCTTGCAAGAGTAAGTTCATGGCCAGGCATGAAAGTATCAAAGGATAGTACTTCATAGGAAATCTCGTTATTCGGTATTAAATTCAGTCGCTAATATAAGGATAAAGTCTCAGGTGATTATTCTGAACCACTATTATGATGCTGCCATCAATCTAAATGATAATCGTTATCATTTGCAAAGTAAACCCTATTTTAAGATGTTTTTA
>CAMYJG010000084.1 GCA_947258695.1 uncultured Ectothiorhodospiraceae bacterium
TCTTATATAGATGTATTAAAGTATTGAATTATATCAGAAAAATACATTGTCACTGCTTCAGTATTCGATTATGTGGGATTGAGTTTCACAGGCTGGTAATAAAGTATCGACTATTTGAGAAGCAAGATAAAGTCATAACAATATGTCACATTAATTATTAGATGTAAGTCATTGTTAATAAAAGCAATATTTACATATTTTTCTATTTAACATATATGTATACAAAATTTATTATTAGCTTGGAGATTTATTCCTAAATCCTCGGTAGTTTTGTAAGCCTTACATTTTATTGAACTAATTCGTATTAATGATGACATAGATATAACTTTTTATATGCTTAATTTGAGAAATTTGAATATTTCTATTAGACTTCTTGACACTATGCTAACAGCTGCGAAAAAATTATTGCTAATATTTATGGCGTTCTCCCTAATGATTACGCAAATAAATAGCATTTTTGCAAGCCAAATAAACGCTTCAGCAATGACGATGTCAGGAACATCTTATGAGGAAGGTATTTCTAATCACTCTACTCATAAAAACCAAAAAGATTCATCATCAAAACATTCTGCAAAGGATACTGAAAAATGTACTTGTAAGACTGATTGCGAACATGCAAATTGCACATCAAGCTGCTCTGATTGCAGTCATAGTGTTTTAGGCATTATCAATGCAAATAATCACTTCCCCACGATCCATTCTTCTAATGTAAGTCAATATTGTCAAACCCTGTACCAAGAAGCTTTCATGGTACAGTATCGACCACCGAAATCACTCCAAAGCTAATTAGCCGGATCATTCCGTCTAAATCATACGTCTACGTGTTCTTAAATCACGAGGCATTACTCTATTTACGAGTTATAGCTATGGAGTTTTCAAATGAAGCCTACAAAAACCGATACTGCAAACGAAGAGGTATCACTCACTGATGAACATTTATCTGGCGCTGATAGTCGGGTAGAAAATAATTCTCGACGCAATTTTATGCGTGGTGCTCTCGCGGCAACTGGTGGTGCAGCGGCAGCGGCAGCGGCACCTATCGTGGCAAAGGCCCAGGAAGTGTCTCATGCCGGGCATGACATGTCACAGTACAACACCATGATGTTCATGCAAGATCATAGTAGTCACATGATGGGTGGGGCGATTGAGCCACCTGGTTCACCATCGGATAGCGAAGTTAATTACAAAGAATTTGATATTGACATTCGTTTTGTTGAGCACGAGTTTTTACCGGGTATTAAAGCACATATGCTGGCATTTAATGGCCAGGTGCCAGGGCCAGAATTTCATGTTAATGAAGGCGACTGGGTAAAAGTTAACTTTACAAATAATACTGAAGAAATGCATACCATTCATTGGCATGGCATTGTCTTGCCATACACCATGGACGGCGTACCCATGGTGACCCAGGATCCAGTGCATCCGGGACAAACTTTTGTTTACCGATTCCAGGCTAAACCATCAGGTACCCGCTGGTACCATTGCCACTGGGGAACACCACTCCATGCTACTCATGCTATGCATGGTGCTTTTATAGTACACAGAAAAAAAGAACCGCTTAAAAAACGTTTCCCTTATACGAGAGACTATACCCTGATGCTTGAAGCGTGGGATCTTGATTTTTCCAGAGAAGAATTCACTGAAATAATGCGTGGCATGAAAGAAGTGAATACCTTAATGGCGAAAGGCAAGTTGGATTATAAAACGCATGGTTTTTTTAAAAACTATACGGAGTTTAAGGAAGCTGTCGATAGCGGTGAATATGTTGCACCATATTTGCAAAGTCGCTCTAACGGGTTGCATATTAACCATAACTTCTTCGGGATTAATGGTAAGTGTTATCCAGCCACCAAGCGGATTGCGATTAAAAAAGGCGAATGGATCAGGATTCGGTTAATCAATGCCAGTGGTTTAACTCATCATATGCATCTTCATGGACATGATTTCTGGTGGGTGGCCCAGGATGGTAATGACCTGGCTGACCCCAGACACCTGAATACCATTCATGTAGAACCTGGTGGTACCTATGACATTATGGTCTATGGTGATAATCCGGGATTCTGGACATTCCACGATCACAAGACCACCCATGCAACAAATAACGGAATATATCCTGGTGGTATGTTAACCGTTATGGAATATGAGGATTTTGAACCTACATATATTCCATCCGTGTCCGTCGATCAGTAAAAGTGGAGATAAAAAAATGAAAATAAAGTTAACTCTTATATCAAGCCTGTTAACGGTTTTATTACTCCAACCAGCACAGGCTTTAGAAGTCGATCGTGAAGTCATGCCACGTATTACTCTTGGTGGTCGTGTCATAGCAACAATAGATAATTATGACTTTGATAGTGATCCCGCCAAAGAAGACGAAATAAATCTGGAAGATTCCAGTTTGTTGATGCGTTTTGATAAGCGCATGTTTGGTGATGGTGTTGCGGGTGCGGTACTTGGTTTACAAGCACATGATAATGAAGCGCAGTTCAGTCAGATGCATGCATTTTACTGGAATCAGAATTATTCGGTTGAATTGGGACGCACTCGTTTAAGGAACACCATTATTGAGTTTCCTTTGATTCGTGATGATGATTTTATTGAGTACTCACATGTGGCTAATACCTCATCTAACGATGAATTTGATCAGACCTATGGAAATCACGTTGCCTTCGACTGGATTGTAGATCAAAAAGTCCAGCAAGTCGGTGTATGGGCAGGTACTCGTCGTAATGGAACAGGTTTTTCGACTTCACCAGATGGCTTTGATACTTACGGTGTTCGGTATTTATATGAACAACCTGAAACCATGATCTATTTAAAACCTATACGCCATGCAGGTATTACACTTGATGCGCAAAAGGTCTATAACACGTCAAACACTCAACAGGAATGGATGAATGCTGTGATCACCGGGATTGCATTTAACTTAAATGAGAACCCATTAGCTAACTGGTCCATGGGCGTTCAAGCGATTGTTAATGAAGGTATTGATGACACGTTAAACCTGAATACAGTTTCAGGTCGAGCCAAAGCAGAATCAAAAGCATTGGTAGCAAGCTTCCGTTACACAAGTCGGCCAAACCTGTTAACACGTTGGCAAGCGGGAATTAATTTCGGCTATAAAGATTTTGATCAGGGTAATGATGCATCACAGTGGAGTATTGCACCAAACTTTGTCTACCGCATCGGTCAGGGTGTTGATGTCCTGGCACAGGCAAAGTACACCGATTATGGAAATGGACTTGGTGGCGGTAGTGATATCACTATACAGTTTGGTATTGCATTCAGTCTCGATACCAAGTTTAACGATAACATTGGTGAACGTGACTCCATCATGAACCTTGAACATGGATACATTCAGTAAGGAGAACAAGTATGAAAAATATTAAATTCAAAATTATAGCTAGCACAATCGCCATGCTATTGACTTTACCCGTGCTCGCGGAAGAGATAGATCACAGTCAACACCAGGGAATAGATCATAGTAAACACATGATGCCAGCGACAAAAACATACAAAGGCACCAGTAGCAAACAAGTTCTCAAGAAGTTGGAGGTAATGAGTAAAAGTGGTGTGGCACGAGAAGCGGGTTTTGATGGTAAGTACGCCATGGAGACAACAACAGTTAAGGAAAGTCTAAAAACGCGTTGTGCAAAAGCGAGTCGTGGCTTAATCATGCTGGATAATAAATCCTGGGCTAAATGTGGTGGCAAACCAAAAGGCTTGGCTGAAGGTCCCGACAAGAAGGCCTCACAGTCAATGGACCATAGCCAACATTAAAACCATTAAGGTACCAGGGCACCTACTATATGGGTGCCCATATTTTTAAGAATATAGAGGAAAAAATGATTGAAATTTTACCAAACTGGCATCCAATTTTTGTGCACTTTACTGTTGCGATGTTAACGAGTTCCGTCATCATGTTTATCATAGGTTATGTTTTAGATTCTGTTAAATGGCGCGATCAAATGTTGATTGTTGCTCATTGGAATTTCTGGATTGGAACAGTTTCTGCTGTTGTCACTGCCATTGCAGGTTGGTTTGCGTACAACTCAGTTGCGCATGACGCAGCATCACATGCAGCGATGACTGTGCATCGTAATTGGGCATTTGGAACGTTAGCTGCGATTTTTGTTGTCGCAATCTGGTTGATAATGTCTAAGCGAGCCTGGCATAAGCTATCTTATAGCTTTCTCTCTGCAGTCTTTCTTGCTTTTAGTCTTTTGGTAACAACCTCATGGTATGGCGGTGAACTTGTTTATCGCTATGGCTTGGGAGTGTTATCAATGCCTATGATGAACAAAGAGATGAGTCCAAATAGCAGCGATGGACATGGTAGTCATGAACACGGGATAAATAAAAAGCAATCTATTGATAAAAGTAATTCAAATAAACAAAAGGTAATGAGTTATGATGGACATAATCATAATCATAAACATTAACAAAATAATTGAAATAATTAAGTTATGACGCTTGACCTGTAAGTAACACATAGCTTGTAGAGTTAAGTGTAACTTGCAGGTTAAACAAGCATTTTTTGTGAGACTAAAAGTAGATGATTTGTTCAGAGTAATTAATTAAGGAAGCTGGACTTAGTATGAATAACAACATACTCACTGTGATTGAGTTGGCGCGTCTTACAGATGTAGAGCCGCATGTGATCAGATATTACACACAAATCGGGTTGCTAACGCCTGAACGAAATCAATCTAATGGGTATAAGGTTTATAGCCAACATGATGTGATTCGTGTTCGTTTTACTCGTAAAGCTAAGAGCCTGGGATTTAACTTGAAAGAAATTAAAGAAATATTTTCACATACATCAGATGGCAAGTCGCCTTGCCCGTTAGTTCGTGAAATTATTATTAATCGGTTAATGGAAACGAAAAATAAAATTACAGAATTAATGTCACTACAGGAACGTATGGAAAAAGCCATAAATGAATGGGAGATTATGCCAAATAAAATGCCTGATGGTGAAACAATATGTCACTTGATCGAAGGATTTAGTGAGGGCTAATTGAAAATATTTGTTTGTGTAAGTACTACTTTTAATTAAAGGAGAAAGGTTATGAATATAAAACACTTAAATAATAAAGTTGTAAATATATTTCTGTTTTTTCTGCTTAGTATGATGTTTGTGCAGACAGTAAATGCAAT
>CAMYJG010000085.1 GCA_947258695.1 uncultured Ectothiorhodospiraceae bacterium
CATATCTTAATAAAATATTTCATATCTTAATCATTTCCTAAAACCATGAAGCATGAGGGAGCACATACAGAATATTATATTGCCTATATAATTGATGAAATAACTTCATCAACGCTACACGTTCTTAAATCCAAATTAAAAAACTTTTTGTTTTTTTTTATTTTTGATAAGCTCCAGCTCCACCAATTAATTTGTTCTAACGTATTTATAATATCTTGAGAAAATCTAAGCTTAATGAGCTTTGCTGGTGCTCCTACATATATACCATAAGGTACTGTATTGGATGTAATAGTAGAATTGGCACCTATTACACACCCATTTGAAATAGTAACACCATTCATAATTGTACAATTTCTACCAATCCAAACATCATTCTTTATATCAACCCCTTTACCTTCAGGTTTTGTTGATTGAAATTCAATACGAAAATTATCTTCGTATTTTTCTATTCTAGAATTTGACTCAAAATTAAACGTTGATGGATATTGGTAAGGATGATTTCTTGAAACTGAAAAGAAATACTGATCAGAGGCAATCGAACAATAACTCCCAATACTTATTTTACCATCCCCATCAATTACAGACCTGCCACTAAAATATGAATATAGCCCTATACTAATATTCTCTGGTGTACACATATCAAGCTTTCCAATGAATGCAGGCCCATCCTTTGAAATTAATGTCCAGCCATGCTTAAAGTCATACAAAACTTCTATAGGATGATTTGACTTTAATTGCGACACTATACTCGCATTGAACAATCTGTTGCGGAACGAAACAAAAAGATCAAATAAAAGAAAAAATAGTTTATTACCAACTATATTTTTTAAATCTTCTTGAGAAGAGAGATAACCATCTATATTAGCGTAGAAGTAATTACTGTACTTTGAAGTGGTACAAATATAGTCTTTTACATAGTCATTAAATCCATATTTAGATGAATCTTCAATACATAATTTTTCGTGCATCTTTAGCTAGCCTTAACATCAACAAGTTTTACTAAATTATTCTTCATTAATATTTTTGCAAGTTTATATAAATCTACAACTGGTACTTTTAAAATATTTGAAATATCAAGAAGTGATCTCTTTGAATTAGCATATGCTATTAGCAATACTATATTTCTATCTTCAGTATTACTTAAATGGCTTCCACCATCAGGATAAAGACCATACTTACTTAGAAATGGCTCGCAGTGAAGTGTTGTGCTATACACACGATCATATTCAATAACTTCGATTGCACTAGTTACAATATCAAATGTTCCAACAAGCCCACTTGGAGTAATAACTGAAAGATCATCTAGCGATGTATGATACTCAGGATAATCACCGTACCTTGTTCTCATAAATGAACCTATTGGTAAATCAACCATTGGGGAACAGTACTGTCTTTCATCGCTACCAGCAAAGGTGAAGTCATATTCCCTAAACTGTATATTTTTAGATTCATAAACATTTCGAGCAACCTTGTCCGAATATGTATTACCATCCGGAGTAGTAAGATAAGAATAATTACGTTCATCTCCTACACAGCTTAAAACATATCCTGCAATTACTTTTTCTTTTAAATGCTTGTAATTTTTACTTAAGTAAACAATTGAACCTAATGTTTCCGGTACAAATACAAAACGATACGTATAGTAATTACTTCGTTTTGCAACCCATCGAGCTATTGCTGTAGCCACTACAGGTCCAGACAATTCATTATTAGCCAGTGAGGGATGACAAATATATGTCGAAATTAAAACTTCTTTATCACTCTCTCCCTGTATTACAATATCTGCATAATCAAGAACACCTTGTTTTAATACAGAGTCAATTTTAACCCTGTATTCAGGATCTTTCAGCTTTGTTCTTTTAGAATGCTCTAAACAAAATGCCCAATTTTTTTTAAAGTAAGAAGTTTTATATGGGATCACTTCCGGTTCTGATGGTATTGAATATAAGTGCTTTTGCAATTCATCTAAAGATATAATTTCATCAACTGGCTCAGAGTATCCCATGACATGTAAATTTGAATTTACAAAATCAATAATTCTATTACCATTTAAATCCTCAATATAACCACCAAAAATATTCCATTCATCTGGTACTTTCCAATCAAATGCTTTGTAACCACTATTAACTGAATTTAACTTTAGTTCTGGAATTATATTTTTTATATACTTAAGTGTTTTCCTATTTCCTTCTCCTGTTAGACTTCTACATATTGGAAATAAGTCAACAGCCCATGAATACATTTCATTGCCAAGCTCATCTAAAAATTCATTCATAACGTTTTTCAATTATAAAAATCTTTAAAAAAGTATTCATAATTACTCCATTCATAGAACTCACCTACAGATTTTGCCATATCAACTGACAACTCAGATGAATCATAACCATAGTTTGCCATGTAGCTGCCTAGAAAATATGATATTACGGCCTCTTCCTGTTGTGTTATTTTAGTTTTCCATTTATCTAGACTTTGATTTGATATTTCATGTTTTTTCTCACCCTCAAAATTATTAGAGCCCTGCAAATCAGAAAATAGTGTTGGCATCAATAATGAATCTTCGTATTTTATTCCTAACCAATTTGACAGGTCTGCCAACGTGGTTTGAGGGTTATTAATAAGATCTTCATATCTGATGAGATAATAAGAATCTTTTCCTATAGCCTTTAAATTAATACTTGCTAAGCCTAAAGATAACTGCAGTCTATGAATAAGACTCATCATAATTGTATTATTATTATCAGATCCTTTAGGCCCATAATATGTTTCAACCCCACTTTTTAACGAAGCATAATTCGCTCTTGGATCTCGTAACACGTGAATAAATCTTGACCCAGGTATTTCTTCAGCTATTTTTATGGCGTTTATTTCAAGCATGGTTTCTTTGTAGAGATTAATACTAAAGTCTTGTTTCTCACTATAAATTTTTAAAAAGAACTTATCAAAAGTATCAGTCAAAATATTCATTATGATACTTTTATTTTTAAGTTCATCAACACCCAATCGATTAACCTTTGAATTAAAATCTTTTCTCCAACCATCAAAACAAATGTGAAATTTCTTTAAAAGTGATTTTTTACATGATTCTTCCTGATTTTCGAACAGTATCTTATCTAACCTGGCCCTAAGAGCATTGGCATCATCACATTCCAATATATAATTTGGAAAATATAAATATAATATCCCTAAATCATTTGGGTATACATTTAGATTACTATGACCATCTAGCAAGTTTCTAAGCAACGTTGTTCCTGACTTTCTATGTCCACATATAAAAACTGAGTGAGTCATAGACAAAAACCTTTTTCTGAAAACATTGATTTATTTTTCATTATATTATTCTAAGTAAAAGTAAGCTCTTCATTGTATATGCACTTATATTTTTGTATTTTGAATATGTACAAATAAAAGCGGAAATAATGATCCAAGTAATAAAATTTCATACCAATCATTCTTATTTTCTTATACTATCTAAATCGAGGTAAAGTACAGTCAATTAAATTGCAGTAGAACTTCTTGAATCCGTTATGATAGTAAATCATCAAATTAAAGATTTGTCTCAAGATAGATGGATGCTCAGATAAATTTAAGTAGCATAAAGAACCATATCAACAAAACTGGGATTATTCACAGAAAGACTAAACTTGTAATCCTTATGCAGAGACAATAAAAACTCGGGGATTTCAAGTAAATGCTCTTTCCTGTGATAGATACTCAACGCCATTTTAGGCCTCCATTTTAAAATGGAGTCACGAGCCCCATTAAGTACATTCATTTCTGCACCCTCAACATCAAGCTTTATGAGATCTACTGGCACGGAAGTCTTTTTGAGAAACCCATCAATTGTAACTGTGTTGTGTAATTTATTTGTAATATTTACATTTTTTAACTCGGACTCTCTTAACACTTTAGAGTTTGCAGGATTTTCATGATCTACATTGAATACTACTTTTTCTTCACAATCCCATAATACATTTTCAAAAAATTCACATAATTTTGGATCTATTTTTTTAGAATACTCTCCCTTGTGAAATGAATCTAAAAAAGGGTCAAATGCATAAACTTTTTTAAAATTTGAAGATTTCTTTAACTCCTCAAGAAAGCGATATGTGTCCTGTCCATCATATACTCCACCTTCAATTACATATCCAATAGAATCAAAGTCAAGGTGTCTCGAATATTTATCCTGAGTTTCAAATGACGTCTTTTGTGAACTAGTCAGCTGTTCAACAAAAGAAAAGAATTCTTTCTCCTTCCTATACACACGAAGATCAAATAATTTTCTTAGTATTTCTTTATCTAGATCTGATGAAAACATTTCTTTAATTAATGAAAGTCTATTTTCTAATTCACTTGACATATTCTTGTCAAAATAAAATGGTCCATAAGAACTTAGATGACTAGCTTGATTAATAAGGTCATTAGAGAGAATAAAATATGATTTAGGAAAATTTTCATCAATCATTTCAGCTATCTCTTTCCAAAAAACAGAAGCAATAATTAATGGCATATTTTCGTTAATACTTTGGATATAAGCAGGCTCTCGAATTGGTATACCATCCCATAAACCATTTCTATATGAATCTATAAAACATACAATTTCTATATCTGGCCTACTGAATCTTAGTTTTTTTGCAAATTCTTGTCCTGTTTCACCTGCACCAAATATCGTAATCTTTGATTGAGGAAGCAAATCATCGATGGACCTTAATATTGGAGGGGTATTAATAGTATTCATTTGTAAATTGTGCATTTTATCTCCGTTTACTATATGTCAGAATATTTGAATAGTAGTACACTATATTTTATCTGATAACTTTCTCGGGTGAATTTTAATAAATGATAAAAGCATCGCCCGAAATATCTTGTAATTAGCATATAACTTCCTTCCAAAGCGTGGTGAATCAATTCTTTCACTTACAACGATTGGAATTTGTTGAAGGTGGTAACCACTTCGGACAGAGAATAGCGCAAGTTCTGTTCCAATTGAATTGTATGAATCAAAGTGTCCAAGTCTATTATAGATTGTCATTCGGTAGCCTTTTAATCCACACAATGGATCAGATATACCA
>CAMYJG010000086.1 GCA_947258695.1 uncultured Ectothiorhodospiraceae bacterium
TGAATATTTTTTGGGAATATTAGGAATTAATGAATTCTATTATACGGACCCGAAGGGGTCCGTATAATAGAATGTTTTGAGTATTAAAAATTGAAACCATACCAAATAATAATTTTACTCTTACTATCTTCACCTCTAGGTGCAACTGAAAGTCGAGTTAAAGGTGACATAAACTGTGACGGTAAAAATGATATAGCTGAAATAACTAAGATAAATAATAAATTAAAAATAGTAGTTACTTTAAATAATGGCAAAAAAACTAACGAACTTGTCTTTGATAATGCTAATTCTATACATGGAGAATGCCTTGTAGAAAAAGATGCACACTTAAGAATAGAGAAGTTAGAAAAAGATCTAACCAAACCTCTTGGTGGTAATCCAGAGGGTTACAAACCATCTAGTATGTGTGTAGGGTTAAATATAAGTGGTGGAGATTGTGCTCCTATCCATATCTACTGGAATCACAAGAAAAACAGAATTAATTGGTGGCGAGAATAAAAACTCATAATTCAAACGTTAGGGCAATATGAATCCGAGATATAAATATGGGAGTGCACAAGACTGGAAGAAATGGCCAAGATGCGCTCATTCTTTAGAGGATATAAATGCCAATCAAAAACTTGTTTCATTTTATCGAGAAAAAGCATCACATATAGGAATATCACAATTCAGTAAGATTGAAAAACTCATTGCACAACAGGTCAATCAGGACTTTCTTAACGAAATATCAAACTTACATGAATTAGCATATCTCAATATCGAGGTACTTACGGCAGATGATCTAAGCCCTTTATGTAAATTGCCTAAATTAAAAATATTAAGATTATACGGCATTCGAAAAGCTAAGGATTTTGTACCTCTCTTAAATATTGATAACTTAGAATCATTGTTAATAGAAAATGCAAAAAACCTATACTCATTAAAGATCTTTACTAACGCTCATAACCTTAAGGCGCTTGGAATTGAGGGAAGTATGTGGACCAAGCAGAAAATTGAATCTCTTGAACCGCTCGCAGGGTTAAAATCACTCGAAGCACTTTTTATGTCTTCTGTGCAACTCAAAGACAAAAAATTAAACTATCTGGCTAAAATACCGAATTTGAAATTTCTAAATTGTGCTCGATTTTCCTCAAAACGTGAATTTGATGAATTAAAAGAATTAATGCCCAAGTTACAATGCAGTTGGTTTGATAGATATGAAATTTAATCGCCCTAACTATACGCTCCATCCGACCGCTGACGCGTCGGCTGAGCATTTACGTTAGCCAAAGAAATGGTAAATGAGCATTAGAGATAGGCTAGTTGCGAACATTGAAAAATTGCTTTTAAAAACTGTCCTTGAAGGAGAGTATGAAGGTATAAAAATCAGTGACTATAGTTCGAAGAATGACGGATTTAAAGAAGTAATAAAATCTTCAGTTGAACTAATTAAGGAGCTCGATCAGAAAAGGTACAAAATAGTCAAAAATGAAATTGAATGGTTAGTTAACAGCAATGAGCCTGGTAAATATGGAGGCTTTTATCGAAGGAGAATTAAAGGTTGTTTTATAAATTTTGACAACTACTCAGAGGACAAAAAGTTAGTTAGCGCATTCTATGCTGGTTTAATTGTACATGAAGCGACTCACGGGCTCTTATGTACAAGAGGTTTTGGTTACGAGAAAGATCGAAGGATACAAATTGAAAGAATTTGCAACTCTGAAGAAAATAGATTTTATAAAAAAGTAGAACGTGAATACCCAGAATATGCTGGGGTGCTTATTCGCGATTTTGATCCAAACGATTGGGAATATTTCTGGAACACATCAAAATGGAAACAAGCTTATCATGCTCTAAAAAGAGTATTGAAAGATTAAAACGGCTAACCAGTGCTTAAACGTTGAATGACCGCTTTTCTAATATTTAAAGCAAAAATCAGTTAGCTCGAAAGGCGGCTTTTGGCCGATACTGTTGAAAAACTAATTTGCTCCGTTGAATGATTTCTGATCTAATATCCACAAGAGTATTAGAGGGAACTAGCCATGATGGGACGACAAGCGGCCGCTCAAAACGAATTATTTTACGAATTCAATCTTGAGCAACACATACCGGCTAATCATTTACTTCGTCAAATCGATAAGTTTCTCAATTTTGATCAAATACGCCAACACCTTGAATCTTTTTACAGCCACACAGGGCGTCCCTCCGTTGATCCCGAACTCATGATCCGAATGTTGATCGTCGGATATTGCTATGGCATACGTTCAGAACGTCGATTATGCGAAGAGATTAATTTCAACCTAGCCTACCGATGGTTTTGTCACCTCGGACTTGAAGATGAATTACCTGACCACTCAACATTTTCAAAAAACCGACATGGCCGATTTCGCGAAAGCAATATTTTTAGATATGTATTTAATACCGTCGTCCAACGGTGTATTGAACAGGGGCTAGTTAAAGGCGAAGGCTTTGCAATTGATGCCAGTCTTGTGAAAGCGGATGTAAATCGCCAACGCGCGGTTCGAGGAACCGAAGTAATTGATTGGGGGCCAACTAAACAACAGTCTCGCCCAGTGCGCGAATATTTAAAGGCACTGGATGAAGATCAAACAATAAAAACGAAACCTAAAAGCATTTCGCTCACGGACCCAACGGCTCGATGGACGGCCGCAAAAGGCCCGGCGATTTTTGCTTATTCTACTAATATAATGATTGATGTTGAACATAGCATTATTTTGGATGTTGAAGCGACACCGGGCTTTAGATCGGATGAAGTACAAAGTACCAAAACATTACTCGAACGCATTGAAACAAATTATCAAATAAAACCAAAACGTTTAATGGGTGACACGGCCTATGGGTGTGCCGATATATTGGGTTACTTAGTGAATGAAAAAAATATTGAACCACATGTTCCCATCTGGGAAAAATCAAAACGCGACGATGGTACGTATTCTGTCACTGACTTTGTTTGGGACGAAAAAGAAGATCATTATCTATGTCCATCTGGAAAATTATTACGACGTTCAAGGCGAAAATTTAAAATACCCAGATCAGGCATCACCAAAGCCAATACTATAATCTATCGCGCAAGCAAACACGACTGCGATACGTGTGAAGACAAGCCACGTTGTTGCCCCAATACAGACCACCGTAAAATTGCTCGCAGCATACATGAGGCCGCTCGAGATGTCGCCAGGGCCATTAATCAAAGCGATATTTATATCAACAAAACATTTCATGAACGTAAAAAAGTTGAAATGCAGTTTGCGCATATGAAACGAAATTTAAATTTTGATCGATTACGACTCCGAGGAATAAAGGGTGTGAGTGATGAATTCTTATTAATCGCTATGGCTCAGAATTTAAGAAAAATGGCCAGGCTGTGTGAGCAACCGCCGCCGACCGACTCAATAGCGATGCCTGTAACATAAATGAGTTAATAAACTGGAATCAATTAACCGAGATCAATATTTATTGTAACTTACTATAAATGTTGAAAATTTCATAAAATCTTGAAACAAATATCAAGTAGCTTTATTCTAAGTACATAGTTTTTCAACAGTATCGGCCAACAGCGGACCGTCAGACTAAGAACACTTAAACAAAAAAGCAGACATTCAACGTTAGAATTGTGCCGCTCGGATACCGCGTCGGTACAAATGACTTGTTATAAGGCGATATTTCATTTTTCCGAAAGTATCTGTTGTGAAAGTTCTACACATTCATTGCAAATATTTGTCCCTTCGGGACCGCTAATGATTCTTTTAACTTCTTCTGAACCTTTAAAACAGAAAGAACAGGCTCCTTTGGGGCAGACTCTCGGGTGCGACCAGTTTCATACATCACTTTAGGTTCTTCTGTGCCAGTATCGTTTGTTACTTCTATCTCTATTCTGTCACCAACCTTTACGCCAAATTCGGGCCACTTAACCAATACTTTCTTTCCATCTTCTTGTATTAGTATGGCTTCACTCGAAAACACAGAAAGTGTTGTATCTTTAGCTTGTGCACAAGACAAAGACATATATTCTGTGTTTTCAGAATCCATTACGAATAATTCAGAACCATTTTTTATAATACGATAATTGTCCATAACCTTTCTTCATTGAGCCTTATAACAGTTATATTAACGAGACCCACTGTCTCGTTATACATTTTTAGATTGAAGTAACATTTAAACCGCCTTTATAGTTTTCCTATAAACAAGTAGGAAATAAAATATACTCGCAATCCAGTTCAATATGACAAGAGTAGCTATCCATGGCCATCTATTTTTTAGTTCTTTATTTTTTATCACATTTCCTATCATCCAAAACCAGAGTGTCATCGCGCTGATAGGACCTATAAATACGCTAACTGCAGCTAGAAACGGTATATCACTCACTGAGGTAAAAGCATGTGGGATTTCATCTTCGTAATATTCCCAACTCACAATACTTAAAATCATCAATGTAATAAGTAAATACCCTAGATTCTTACTATTCATATCTTTCAATCTAACCGTTATATTAACGAGACCCACTATCTCGTTATACATTTTTATGTGTTTTGTTAATCGTCATCTACATGGTTCATATCATGGTGGTTTGGTGTGTCCGAGCCGCCCACCCACTTAGATTCATCTTCTACTTTATTTTTAGTAAGCGCCAACCATAACCCGATTATTACTAAACCGATACCAGCTATAGGCGCAGTTGGATGGATCCAATCTACCCCTCTTATAAGAAGAGCACCGAATATTACTAAAAGGATTCCAATGATTTTTTTCATTCTATTGTTTATTACACATAACGGTTAAATCAAATCGCACCGTCTTTTGGCGTCGATTTGGATGCCCTGATTTTCTTAATGATCAAGTTTATTGTTGCATATATAACAAACATCACCAAAATTATCCAAGAAATTAGTAGAATCAGCATGTATATACTTTGCACCCTGTCACACAATGTTGGGCATGTACCATAGTAGTTACATTTGTACTCTTTTTCCCAGTTTACGATATCATCATATCCACCCTGATTATCCACGCCATCA
>CAMYJG010000087.1 GCA_947258695.1 uncultured Ectothiorhodospiraceae bacterium
CGATATTGATCCATCGTCTGTTTCTAAGAATGTGAAGATTGATATTCCATTATTGGGTGACGTTAAGAGCGTATTATCTGCTTTGAGTAAGGCGATTACTGCTAGTAAACGCAAGCCTGATGAAAAAGTGATAAAAAACTGGTGGGGCCAGATTAAAGAGTGGGCAGATAAAGACTGTTTACGTTATGACCGCAATAGCGCATTAATCAAGCCCCAGTTTGTGGTTGAAAAGCTTTATGAAATAACAGGCGGAGATGCCTTCGTAACTTCAGACGTTGGTCAACACCAGATGTTTGCAGCACAGTTTTACAAGTTCGATGAGCCACGTCGTTGGATTAATTCTGGTGGCCTTGGCACGATGGGCTTTGGTTTACCGGCAGCGATCGGTACACAATTAGGTAATCCAAATGACACGGTAGCCTGTATAACAGGTGAAGCCAGTATCCAGATGTGTTTGCAGGAGTTATCAACTGCATTGCAATATTCAACGCCGGTAAAAATTATCAACCTGAATAATCGGTACATGGGTATGGTACGTCAGTGGCAGGAGTTCTTTTATGAAAGCCGCTACTCACATTCCTATGTTGATGCTTTGCCAGATTTTATGAAACTGGCAGAAGCTTATGGTCATGTTGGTATGCGTATTGAAAAACCAGAAGATGTTGAAGGTGCATTGAAAGAGGCCTTTGCGATGAAAGATCGCTTAGTCTTTATGGATTTCATTACCGATCAAAAAGAAAATGTTTATCCCATGATTGCTGCAGGTAAAGGCCATCATGAAATGCATGAAAGAGAGTTAGCGTAAGATGCAACATATAATTTCATTGTTAATGGAAAATGAATCGGGTGCACTGTCACGTGTCGCTGGTTTGTTTTCTGCGCGCGGTTATAACATTGAATCACTGACCGTAGCACCTACTGAAGATGAAACATTGTCACGTATGACCATCGTTACTTCAGGGTCAGACGAAATCATTGAGCAAATTAACAAACAACTCGATAAATTGATCGATGTGGTTAAACTCGTGGATATCACTGCGAATGGCGAACATATTGAACGTGAATTGATGATGATTAAAGTCAAAGCGGACAGTAATGAGAAGCGTGAAGAAATTAAGCGTCAGGCAGATATTTTTCATGGCCGTATTCTCGATGTTTCAGAGACCACCTATATTGTTGAGCTGACAGGTGAAGGCAGCAAGCTGGATGCCTTTATTAATGCATTAGATACAGCGGATATTTTAGAAACAGTCCGTTCAGGGGCCACAGGCATTATCCGTGGCGAAACATGCTTAAGACTTTAACAAGTATAACTTGGCGAATTTAAACAGAATTTTCAGATATAAATTTTAAGACAGGAAAACCATTATGAATATTTATTATGACAAAGATTGCGACCTTTCTATTATTAAAGGTATGAACGTAACTATCGTTGGTTATGGTTCACAAGGCCACGCACACGCTAATAACCTGAAAGACTCTGGTGTTAACGTTACAGTTGCTTTACGTGAAGGTTCTTCTTCTGCAACAAAAGCTGAAAAAGCAGGTTTAACTGTTAAAAATACGGCCGCAGCTGTTAAAGATGCTGATCTTGTTATGATTCTGACTCCGGATGAATTCCAGTCTGTTTTATATAAAGAAGAAATTGAGCCAAACATCAAAAAAGGTGCAACCTTAGCTTTTGCTCACGGTTTCTCTATCCACTATAACCAGATCGTACCACGTGCTGACTTAGACGTTATTATGATTGCACCTAAAGCACCGGGCCATACAGTTCGTAACGAATTTGTAAATGGTGGCGGTATTCCTGATTTAATTGCTGTTTTCCAGGATGCATCAGGTAAAGCAAAAGACGTAGCATTATCATACGCGTCAGGTGTCGGTGGTGGACGTACTGGTATCATCGAAACCACATTTAAAGATGAAACTGAAACGGACCTATTTGGTGAGCAAGCAGTTTTATGTGGTGGAGCGGTTGAATTGGTTAAAGCTGGTTTTGAAACTTTAACCGAAGCGGGTTATGCACCAGAAATGGCTTATTTTGAATGCTTGCATGAATTAAAACTGATTGTTGATTTAATGTATGAAGGCGGTATCGCTAACATGAACTACTCAATTTCTAACAATGCAGAGTATGGTGAGTATGTAACGGGTGAACAGGTTATCAATGCTGAAAGTCGTAAAGCGATGAAGCAATGCTTAACTAATATCCAAAATGGTGAATACGCGAAGAAATTCATTTTAGAAGGTATGAGTAACTATCCTGAAATGACAGCGCGTCGTCGTAATAATGCAGCACACCCAATTGAACAAACAGGTGAAAAATTACGTAGCATGATGCCCTGGATTACGGCTAATGCGCTAGTAGACAAAGACAAGAATTAATTCACTGTTATGATGTGATTGTAGTTCAAAAATTAAAGCCGAGTATTTATACTCGGCTTTTTTAATGAAAAACCAAAACGATAAATAAATATGGCTGTTTCACGACACTCAATTATTGCTAAAGAAGGCTGGAGTTTAATTTTATTTTCCAGCTTTATTGTTGTTCTGCTGCAACATTATGTTAGTCAGTATATAGCAGTGTTGTGGTCTGTACCTTTAGTTTTATTATGGCTTTATCGTGATCCATCCCGGGCGCTTCCATCCGATCCGCTGGGTTTAGTGAGTCCCGTCGATGGTACCGTGGTGTTTGCTAAAACACATCCCGATCCATTTCTTGGTCGTGATGCGTTTTTATTCCGCATTTCAATGTCCGTGTCTGATGTTTTCTCAATTCGCAGCGTCACCGAAGGGAAAATTATACAGCAATGGCTGGATCCGGAAGATGACGACGATGAACGTTCCTTAGCCCATGCTATTCAGGTTAAAACAGATGAGGACGATGATATTATGATCGTCCTACGTCCCGGACGATTTTTTAAAAAATTAAGTTGTGATGCCGTTATTGGGCAACGTATCGGACAAGGTCACCGTTGTGGCATTATTCCTTTTGGTTCGCACGTTGATGTTTATATTCCTGTCACTAGCCAGGTAAAAGTTAAGGTTGGCGATAAAGTTGAGGCCGGAACAACAGTATTAGCGTCCTTGAGACATCATCCTTAATCCCGATTATATGCCCAATATACCGATAAATGCTGCTTTCAAGCATTTTTTCAGACTAAACTTTTCTATTATTTTGCCGACATATTCAAGTAGAAACTTGAATTCTTTTTAACTCCTGAGTACGACGTTGTTTTATGACAATAAAACTGATCATATGTGATGATTCCAGCTTTGCTCGCAAGCAGGTTCAAAAAGCATTACCACCCAGCTGGGATTTTGATATTACCCAGGCTAAGAACGGGTTGGAGTGTATTGAAGCCTTAAAGCAAGGTAAAGGTGATTTGCTCCTGCTGGATTTAAATATGCCGGAAATGGATGGTTATGAGGTGCTGGCAGAAATACAGGCTCAAAGTCTGTCAACAATTGTTATTGTGGCATCGGGCGACATTCAACCAGAAGCACATAAACGAGTGATGATGTTGGGTGCGCTTGAATTTATTAAAAAACCTGTTGATACCAAAGTTCTTGAAAAAGTCTTCGATGAAAAAGATGTCTATGAAAAATTAATGAGCTCAGAAACGCTCGAATTATCCGAAGCGGTGGGCGATGTCTATAAGGAAATAGTCAATGTTGCAATGGGGCAGGCAGCTGACCTGCTGGCACGAGTACTGGGTGCTTTTGTGCTTATGCCAATACCTAACATTAACATGCTGGAAGTCAGTGAACTGACCATGATGTTAAACCAGGTCTCAGAAAATAATGAGGTTTCAGTTATTTGCCAGGGCTTTATAGGTTCGGGGATTGCCGGAGAAGCACTCATAATTTTTGATGATTCCAGTATGGCTGATATTGCGAGTTTAATGAAGTTCAAGGCGGAGTTAACCGATCATGCAGAGCTGGAATTATTAATGGATATTTCAAGCATGCTCAGCGGTGCATGTTTAAATGGTATTGCTAAACAACTGGATATTAATTTCAGTCAGAGTCACCCCGTTGTTCTTGGGCGACATATTAAAATGGATGATTTATTTAAACGCAATGAAACACGTTGGAAAAAAATGTTAACCATTGAAATGGAAGTAGGCATTGAAGATCATAATATTAATTGCCATTTATTATATTTATTTACCGAAGATTCGATTCCGCATTTTAATGGCTTAATCGAACAGCTCATGGAATAAAGGCGAAGACTGTATGAGTGAACAACATATCATTGAGTCGGATTGGTTGAAGGAAATGTTACATTCCATCAATGTTGGCCTGGTGGTGGTTGATCTGGAATATCGAATAAAAGTATGGAATGAATACCTGGAAGATCGCAGTGGGTTTTCAGCTGAACAAGTGATGGACAAAGTTGTTTATGATTTATTTCCCGAAATTCCTAAGGTATGGTTTGAAAACAAAGTAGACTCGGTAACAACCCTGGGTAACCAGTCTTTTACTTCCTGGGAGCAAAATCCTTACCTGTTTAAGTTTAAAAACTATCGGCCCATTACAGGTTCGGTTGATTACATGTATCAAAATACCACATTTATACCTATGTCATCCCTGGTAACGGGTGAATTTAATCATGTTGGTATTTTTATCTACGATGTCACCGATGCAGCCATTAGTAAGCAAGAGCTTGAAGAATCTAACAATGAACTTAAAAAACTCAGTCGGACTGATCGCTTAACCGGGCTAAATAACCGGGGATACTGGGAGGAGTGTTTGTTAAAAGAGTACTCACGGGTAAAACGATACAAAAATGATTCAAGCCTGATTATTTTTGACATAGACCACTTTAAAAAAGTCAACGATACCTACGGTCATATGGCTGGTGATGAAGTCATTCGCCAGACTGCCAAAGTGTTGCGTGATGGAATAAGAGATACAGATATAGCAGGGCGCTATGGTGGAGAAGAATTCGTCCTTATTTTGGTTGATACCAAACCAGAGAATGCGCTTATCCTGGCT
>CAMYJG010000088.1 GCA_947258695.1 uncultured Ectothiorhodospiraceae bacterium
GTATATTGTAAAGAAAGACTCTCCAAGCTGTGGTATGGAACGGGTCAAAGTATATAAAAATAATATGCCTGAGAAAAAAGGCAGTGGCTTGTATACCTATACCATGATAAATAATTTCCCTGATTTGCCTGTCGAAGAAGAAGGACGATTGGGTGACCCGGTTCTGCGAGAAAATTTTATTAAGCGCGTCTTCACATATAAACGCTGGCGTGATTTTTTGGAAAGTAATCCAGGATGGGATAGCTTGTATAATTTTCATGCTCAGCATAAATATATACTTTATAGCCATGGCCAGGAAAGAGCACGTCAGCTTGGTAAGGAACTCTCCGAAGTCGGTAAGGGCGTTATGTCTGAATATGCCGTAGAATATGGCAGGCAATTAATGGAAATTTTAAGAATACCCGCGACCCGTAAAAATCATGTTAACGTGTTGTTGCATATACAGGGTTACTTGAAAAGAGACCTGGATAAGGATGACAAGCAGGAGCTCTCTGATATCATCGAAGCATACCGCTTAGAGCATGTACCATTAATTGTACCGATTACGCTTTTGCGACATCACTTCCGTAAAGCACCTGATGAATACATTAATAATTCATATTATATGAATCCTCATCCAGCTGAGCTGATGCTATTAAATTCATTGTAATGCTTTGCTTAGATTAGGCTCAAAATAAATTTAATTAATCAATAGGGGCCAATAGAACTAAAACTAAAACGCTTTATTTAATGCTTCTGCGGTAAGTTACAGAACAAGCACTCATCCGCATCGGGTCCAATGCGCTTAGAGATTGATTGGATGGCCTGGTTTACTGTTGCAAAGATGTTTTCCTGGCCGATTAATTCATACAGGCTCGTGGCTTTCATAACATCTAACACTTGTTTTTTTAAGCCGGCGAATACCACTTCGGTACCATTCTCACGCAAGCGTTCTACCAGGTGACGGATGACCTCTTCACCGGATGAGTCAATATAATTGATGGCACCTCCCGAAACTAACAGGTACTCGGCATTCGGTCTTTCAGCCAGTGCTTCGAGAATATTATCTTCAAAATAAGCCACATTCGCGAAGTAAAGTGAGCCATCAAAACGCAGCGCAACAATGTGTGGGCTGGTGGGGATTGAGGGGTTAACCTTAATATCACGGAAGGTACCATCTTCGTATCGGCCCAGTTGCACAACGCGGGGTTTCATTGTGCGGTATAGATGCAGCAGGATGGCTAACCCCGCGCCAACCATTACGCCGGTGTCCAGGTGTGGAGCAGCAAGCAAGGTAACTATAAAGGTGGTGATGGCAACAATGCCATCTGCACGGCTTGCTTTCCAGGTGTGCATCAGCATTTTAGGTGTAATCAAACTGGTAACGGCCAGTAAAATAATGACGGCTAATACGGCTTTGGGTAGATCATATAAATAAGGGGTTAAGAACAACAGGGTGAGCATAACAAAGGTTGCGTTAAAGACCATGGCAAAACCTGTTTTGGCACCGGCTTGTAAGTTAATGGCTGAGCCGGTGAAAGAACCACAAGCAGGGTAGGCCTGGAATAATGAACCGCCCATGTTAGCGATGCCCTGGCCGATTAGTTCCTGGTTAGGATCGAGGCGTTGCTTGGTTTTTGCTGCCATGGCCTTGGCCATGGAGATGGATTCCATAAAGGCAACCAGTGAAATAACAAACGCGGCTGAGATCAATGAAAGGATGGCATCAAAGTTCAGGTTAGGTAAGCGGAACGAGGGAAGACCTTGCGGGATATCGCCAACGACATCACCGCCGCCGATAAACTTGATGTCATTACCTTCAATCTTTTTGATTCGCCAGTTGTGGTTGTCTGTTTCAAGATTCGATGGCGTACTGCCATTTAAATAGAAGCCAGGTGATGAATCATCCGCAGGGTTTGATTTTGCAAAACGTAATGTATTGATACGGTTGAGTCGGATTTTGTTTTGTTCTTTGAGTGAAACAATATCGAGTTTAATCACCTCGATGTCATACTTCATGGTGGCGGCAGCGTGTAGGTCATTCGCTTTATTTAACGCGCGCAGTTGCGTGGATTTTTCTGTTACCTCGACGACCATCTTTTTAATTTTATTCGAGTCATTAATATAATTTTTAATTAAGTCTCTGCTTTCTTGATGCATGATTTGCACGGGTTCGGCTTTAGACTTTTTGTCGTAGTCTAAAATGACACTGACAAGAGAGGTGATCACGACCGCAACCAATACACTGACCTTGGCAACGCTTGCAACTCTCTTCATTGACAGCATTAATATTAAGGCAAACAGTGACATGGCCAGGGTAGGTAAGTGTGCCTGGGGAAGAAAGCCGAGCATTTCCCAGATATCTTTTAAGAAAGAATCACTGCGGGTCTTCGGAATACCAAGTAAATTGTCGAGTTGTGACAAGGCAATAATAATTGCAGCCGCATTCATAAAACCCAGTATGACGGGATGTGATACGAAGTTAACAATAGTGCCCAGTTTAATCGCACCGAGGGTAAACTGAATAACACCTACCATTAAAGTGAGTAATAACGCGAGTGTAATATAATCATCTGAATAAGGAACGGCTAATGGGGTGACTGCCGCAGCCGTCATTAGCGATACGATAGCGACCGGGCCCGTTGCTAGTTGTCGGGACGATCCCCATAAGGCACCGAGCAGGGCGGGAATAAAAGCGGTATAAAGTCCGAAATACAAAGGCAGGCCAGACAGTTGCGCATAGGCCATGGCCTTGGGCACGAGTACCAGGCCACCGGTAATTCCAGCAATTACATCACCGCGTAGTATAACTGAAGTAACAGGGAACCAATGTAAAAACGGAAACAGCTTTAGTAGCCAACGATTATGCATATACACCGTTAATTTGTTTATATTTTCATGCAAGTCTATTGACTGTATTTTAGTCAGTAATGCGTGTCAAATTTTTTACTTGTTTATTAAGTGGTTAAAGTAGATCAGTCCTTAATAAAGGGCCGATAGTTATTAATTTATAATATTATTATAGTGTTACAACTTGGTAGGGCGTTGTTATGCCACTAAAACTAAGTTCTTTCTTTCAAGTATGCCAGCCCATATTATAAATCGTGTTATCCAATACTCTTTAATTCATAACAGGATCAATATCACAGTTATTTTTCATTGAATAAAATATTTATTTGTTAGGATTAAGTTTGGTTAGAACAATAATATCTGACAAATCGTTCTTTATCATAAACTTACTGGGATATCTCATGAAAAAATATTTTTTATTCGTTATCAGCTTGCTGATACTTCAATCGTTAAACGTTGTCTCTGCTTCTGACGACTTTAATAAGTATGATAATGATGATGATGAAAAGACGTGCCCCGTTGGATTGGTTAACAATTTAACCCTTGATGAAGAATTTGGTGATGGTTCAAAAAAAATCACTCATTGTTTAGAACGTCGTGAGCGGGTCAAACTATTGATTCAGGCAAATCAGTTTTGTATGGACAATGTCTCGAATGCTGAATGTGCACGTCCATATGCATTGGGTAACCTGGTGAAAATTATCGAAGATTACGAGATCACTCATGGTATGCAACCTGGTCGTGATTATGACATAGCCGTGATTGCACATACGGCGGGTGGCCCATTGATGCTTAAAGATATAAACAATAACCAGTTTGCTGCACGCGTGTCATCGTTAATTGATAAGGGAGTCAAATTTTATCTCTGTCAGAATGCAACTCGCGCAATGATAAAGAAAGGCCTGTTACCCGCAGGTGACGCGACGGCTAATATTGTTGCTGGTGTTGAATATGTGACAGCTGGTTTAACCGCGGTTGCTGATTTTCAGTACCAGGGATATGTTTACGTACAACCCTGATTAGTATTTTAAATAAACGGGGTCTAATTACTTTTAATCTCCTTTCATTATGGATACCTCAACCTTCGGTTCTTGTTTCGATTCTTGGTAACGTGCTTTGTTAGTTCAGAGCGCATACCGAGTGCACTTATTTACATTTTTTTCGGCAATGTTTAGAGCGTACATTTTTCCCGCTAAGATAGATCTATCATTTCCTATGTATCTCAGAATTACTATCTATACTTATAAAGACTAATAAATATTGCGCAGTCAGTAATTAATAAAATTAAAGGGATAAAGAGGAGTTAACAACATGAATCCAATAATTACCGTTGAATTTAGTGCCAGTACCAATGCCGCAGATATAAAAGAAGAGAGTGTTGCAATTCATAACCCTGAAGAGCTTTTCGCTTTTGTTGCACCGGGGGGTGGATGCGAAAAGATTCCGAGTGAAGTTTGTGAAATCCAGATGGTTTTTCTTAAACCCGCACACCCTAATACTAAAAATCCGATAGCGGATAAAACGGCAACACTTCAACTTGGTATCGTATTTTTCACCGGCCCCTTGTCAGAAATTATGCAGACAGTGGAACAAATCATCGACAAAGCTGGTCGCGATGAATTATCCGACTCTTTTCTTAAAGTTATTGGTGTTAATTCCTGAAGCAATAAATGGGGTAGAACACTTGATACCTCTTTCGTAACAATCTTAATTTCAAGTGATCTGGCTCCTTTCCCTCATATCCTTTTTTGATTTGCAATGGTGCACTAGCACTTTTAAGGTGCAAAAAATCTCGTCATTTAAATTATCAAAAATGCCTTTATTGTATAAAAACGTGATAAAACAAGAACTTATCTTGTACGGTTATCTTTTTTGAAATTGGCACATTACTTGAAACTAATATTAAAAATAATCAATCAATACTTTCACAATAGAGCAGAGTGTTGATATTTGTGTTTTTTATTCGATGAGAGGATCTCATGGAAACGATTAGTGGTGTGCCACGACGACCAACGATATTAGTTATTCTTGATGGCTTTGGTATTAATCCATCAAAGCATAACAATGCTGTTTATGAAGCAGCGACGCCAAACCTGGATGATTATTTTTCTCACTATCCACACACC
>CAMYJG010000089.1 GCA_947258695.1 uncultured Ectothiorhodospiraceae bacterium
CCCCTTTAATTATTATTTACCGAAGAGATTCGGTAGTTTATCTATAATTTTATCTTTCTCTGCTTCTAACTTACTTTTGCTTTTTTCCTTAAGCTTTGCTTTTTCTTCATCAATTTTTTTCTGTGCCTGAGCTTTTAGTTTATTCAACTCTGCATCAATAATATCTTTTTTAACAACATTACTAGCATGATCAGTTAAACGTTTTACAATTTCACTGGCAATCTCGCTAGCCGTTGCACCTTTGCTGCCGCCAAGGTTACTCATATCAAGACCAGGTAACTTAAGCCTATATTCTTTATTCTTTAGTGCCGCCACCTTAGCCTGTATGGTGCCATCGGCAAATTTAATCCTGCGTATTTTCAGACGCGGTTCTTTCCCAGCAGGTGCCTGAGATTTTTTATCCTTTGCCTTGCCTGACGAACCCGCAGTCAGGTTGTTCTTTAGTTCATTCAGGTTAGTTTTATTATCTTTATTAATTTCAACGAACACCTGTGGCGCCAGGACGGTAATTTCATTAATAATATAAGGCTCTTCCTGCAAAGACTGTAGATCGATACCGAGGCGAATTTTTCCCAATGAAAATGCATTTGCAAAACCATAGTCAGCGGGATTGCCAATCGTCAGGCCGCTAATACCCGCAGCTCCGTCAGTCAAATCTATTTTTACACCATCAACAAGAACAGATGTTTGTGTTGCTTCGCTGCCATATTTTTCAATGGCCGCTTCAACCAGCGTATCCAGATTTGAAAATAGATAATAAACACTGCCCGCAATAGCAATAACAATAACCAGCGCTAAACCAAGAATAACTTTTTTCATATGTTCACCCAAATTTGATGATTTAAATTACGATATAGTAACCGTTTCGATGTAGCTAACCAGCAGTATCTTTATCTGACAACGATAAATCGTGTAAATTACGTTCTGCGAGAGAATTGTCGATTGATACTTCTATTTCATTATATAAAGCATCAATCACATCGACTTGTGGTAAATTATCAATTTTTAAATTCGCTGACTCACCGGCCTGCCGAATAGCTTTAAGTAAATCTTTTACCTTAATGGTTTCAGGTGCACGTGCAGGTAAATAACCAGGCGATTCACCTTCTGTTTTCACCAGTAATTTCGCCTGGATCAAATTTTCGATTAACAAACCAACCGCTTCAACACCCACATTGGTTTTTTTCACCAGCGCATCCATCGTCCAAGCGGGCTTGTTGTGATAATAATGTTGCCCAATTAATGTCATGATCAATAACGACACTTTTTCACGCATTCTATTACTCAAACTCAATATACGTGACTGTAAATTTCGATGTTCAGGGTGCTGATGATAAAACGCGATACTGCCACCCACCAATAAAATTAACCAGCTTAAATATAACCAAATCATAAACACGATGAGTGTCGCGAAAGCAGAGTAGATTGCAGTATAATTAGTTGAGCTCACAATGAATGAGGCGAACACCCAGCCGGACGTCTCCCATAATATTCCTGATACAATCCCACCAATTAGTGCTGACTTAAATTTAACTTTAGTATTTGGCACAAACATATAGATAAGTGTAAATGCGAGAATAATTAACAGGTAGGGAATCAGCCGGGAAAAGAAGGTAAACACCACGCTCACCGCTTCTATATCCATTGCATCTTTTACAACAGCCACATTACTAACTGAGGCGGTCATGCCAATCGCAGAAAAGACCAGAACAGGGCCGATTAAAATCACGCTGAGGTAATTACTAAAGCGTTGCGTTATTGGACGCTGATCACTGACACGCCAGGTATAGTTAAAAGCGCGTTCAATTTTTTGAATTAATGAAACAACCGTATAAAATAATAAGGCCAGACCCAGCGAACCTAAAACGCCAACCTTGATATTGTCTACAAAACCAATAATTGTACGAGTAATCTCAACGCCCTTATCACCCAGTGGTGCGAGCAGATTAAGCATAATGGGTTCTAACTGATTGTGAACACCAAAGCCTTTTAAAACAGAAAAACTTACTGCTAACAAAGGCACCATGGCGAGGAGTGTTGTATAAACCAGCCCCATCGAACGCAGAGTCAGTTGACCTTCAAACAAATCACGAATAATAAGATGCCCAATTCGCAACGTTGCCAGCATAGGACGTAGCTTCGGCTGAATATTCGCGAGTGGTGTTTCCCAAACCCATTCATATACAATTAATAAACGATCTTTTATTATATTACTCATTGTAAATCGCCACTTAATTAAGTTTTGCTAGATATGCTTTTATCTAAAGTATAAGTCTACTATGGTTCTTTTTCATCAAACACCAGCAAAAAATAGGGGCAGACTCGATTGGGCTCTTCTAAGGCTTTTCAATGGAGCCTGACCCTATTGTTCATGATCTTAAGGTTAATGTAACTAACACAATGCCATGATCGGTACTTTCGCCATCACGTTCGAAGATAGGATTAATTAAATGTCGATTGTATGTATGATAAGCGCTGACCTCAAAAAGACTGTCCTGATAACTGGTATCAAATTCACACGACAATAAAATGTAATCGAGTACCGAGCCATGGCCGCCATAATAATGTGTTGGGGTACGCACTACTTTATCATTTTGATTAATTTCTAAATCTCTGTCATCAACTTCATTTGCGTCATATCTTTCATTGGCTTCATCATCTTCATTAGTTGCAGCCCGTTGATACAAATCCCAGACATCGTTTAAACAATACTTAGCAAGATAGGCCTCGCTATCAATCTCAGAAACAAAACGTAAGCTGCTTGTAAGTAAATGGCTTAACACACCATCAGCCAGGGTGTTATTAAAATCACCCATTAATACCATAGGGTAACCCGTACTCTCACGCCGCTCAATCATATCAATCATTAACAACGTCGCTTCACTACCCCGCCGTATGGTTGATCCCCAACCACCCGCCACATCGGCTTTTAAGCTTTCAATAATCGTTTGCTCTGCCGATCGTTCTGTATCTTGCTCATCAATTTCAATCATGGGACGTTTCGATTTAAAATGCGCCACATAACAATCGCAGTTGCCCGCATGCGGAACATCAATCGTTGCCCTTAATACTTTTCGACTAAAAGAGAAGTCATCCGTCAAGCCTAATGTCTGAACGAGTTCAGTGTTTGATTTAACCGAATGAATATCAACGATAGGAAAACGAGATGCAATAGCGACAACAGGCTGCGTATAAATAAAATCATCAATCACTTCAGGTTGATCAACCACTTCAAAATAATCATAACCTTGCGAGGCAACGAGCTCTTTTAATGATTCAGCACTAAAAACCTCTTGAAACCCAATAATATCAGGCTGATATTCACGCAAATATTCAGTCACCCAGTGTTGTTTTTTCTGCCATTGCTCAGGACTATAAATACGATCAAAATCGTAGTAAGCATTGGGTGGCTCAAGGTAGTTAAATAAATTGAACGTAGCAATTTTAAGCTGTGTATATGCTACTGATACTGATTCAACAGAGTTTGATGAAGCGACAGGTGAGGGTATCTGATTTATTTCTTTTTTATCTATGGAATTAATGATGATATCTCAAGTAAAAATTGGGAGGCTAATTATACCTCAACGCTTCTAAAAGCGACAAACTTAAAAACCCTTTTATTGAAACAAACCTTTTCACCCTGATAAAATGACAACCTGACAACAAACTCGCCTGTAATTCCGTGATTCATAAGGCCAAGGGACAGGCCTCATTAAAGGGCTCTGACCCCTTTAATTTATACAGCAGATAGGTTTAAATAATTTATTCTTCAGACTTTATCATTTCTAAAACTACTGCATTCCAGGCTTTTGCTATATTTTCAAGGTTATAACCACCACCACCCCACGCTAATAATCTACCTTCACTGTATTTTTCTGCAAGTTTGCATAAACGTTGCGTAACATAGGCGTGAGTCTTTTCACTGTAATGGAGACTAGTAAGCGGGTCGCCCTTTAAACTATCTGCACCACACTGTAGTAGAATAAATTCTGGTTTAGTATGCTGGATAAAATTTTCTGCACCTGGCCAGATAGCAAGAAAGTCCTCATCATCTGATTCTTTCTCCATGGGAATATTTAACTTGGTTCCCTCTGCCCCTCCCTTACCGAACTCCCAGGAGTAACCCGTACCAGGGTAAAGAGTCCGACCATCCTGATGTACATCGACAAAACAAAGATCAGGATCATATTCATAGCTGTAAAAAACGCCATCGCCATGATGAGCATCAATATCGATATAGGCAACTCGCTTAATACCATAAACTTCGCGTAGCGTTTCAATCACCACACCGCAATCATTAAATACACAAAAACCAGCCCCTTTATGGCGATAGGCATGATGTAAACCACCAATAGGAATGAATGCCTTTTTAATTTTATTCTGCATGATCTGTTCAAGCGCATGCAGCCCAGTACCGACTACTGTAGCGGCTGCCTCATAAATACCCGGCACAGCAGGCGTGTCTGGATCGATATAACCTTCACCTTCTTCAGAGGCAATAATGACTTCTTCAATATAGCCGTCGATATGGAAACGCTCGATATCGAAACGATCCGCTTTCACCGGTTCACCATGATTAGTGTATTGATCCAATTTCAGTTCTTTGAATCGCTTTAAAAAAGCATCGTGCCGGGCGGGTCCAAACGGATGATCAACGCCGAAATGATAGCGAGCTAATTCCTCACCCGTATAAACAGTAATTTTGCACTACTAATTCAACCATAAACCAATGGACAATCATCAATATCCATAACTGGCTCCATCTTATTTTTGTTCAATTTATGAATACTATACCACCTTATCTCCCAACCAGATTTATCTGAAATAATATAATATTTATTATTTACTGGCAGGATGAACGCCGGATCAAAAAAAACGGCGCCTTTCATTTCACAATCTCCGTAATATACATTTTCACCAAGTATTTCAATTTTATTATTTTCTTCTTTTAACCACGTCTGTACATACCTAACGGTCTCACAGGCAAGAGAGTTTTCTAACTTCGAGGGATCGTATCGTCTTTGTAAGACTACATAATGATATTTCGAACCTAAGATTTCTGCATCACTTGAAAAATATTTATATTTTTCAATATCACTTTTCTCAGTTTCATCGAGTAAACTCGTTCCTTCTGGATATTTTATAATTCCACGTTTCTCACGATCATCCTTTATTTTTTTAAACATCGTGGCTTCTTCAGTTTTAAAGCGCGATTTTAAAAAAGAAACAATATTATCGTCATCCTTACTATCATTCTTTTCAAATGGAATTATATTGATGGGTTTTGTGAAAACAAAACCAACGTCCTTAGGAGGATCGGGTACAACTAAATTAGCATTTTCAGTATTTACATCTTGATAGTCAGTTAATAGCCCTATACCGACACCACACCTTGAATTGTGTAGCTTCATATTTGTTGCATTGAGCTTTAAACCATCTTCGTCCCTGCCGTATAAATACCAGCTTTTAATATCTATATTTGTTCCTCCCAACCAGGGAGCAGGTATTTTATCCAGTGAAGCCTTATATTTATCTCTCGGCAATGGCTTTGGATCGAAAGGGTCTCGTTGCGACAAGAAAAATAAACTACCAAAAATATCTTCGACCCTGTACCAATATTCAGTTGGAATAGATCTATACGGCCAGTGTTGGCTCCACGATTTACCATCATACAAAACCATGGGTGAAACAACACCATCATCACCTAACATTCCCATCCAGAATTCATCTGCCAGAGAAACTCGGTTAATAGAGATAAAAAGTAAAAAAATAAAGATGTTTTTCATTGTTCTTGGGTTAGTTGTGAGTATTAAATTTGCTTCCCGCCAACCAGTTAAACTATAGCAAACTTAACAA
>CAMYJG010000090.1 GCA_947258695.1 uncultured Ectothiorhodospiraceae bacterium
CTGAAAGAAGCAAAAGGAGAATATTTTCTGCTATTTCATGATGATGATATGATTGACATTGATTTCGTAGAATCCTGTATATCGTCACTAAAAAATAACGAACCCGTCGGGGCTATATTCACAGGCATACGTATTATTGATGGTGATGACAACATACTACAAGAAAATAAATTTTTGACTGCTGGTTTTTCTCCTCTAGACTTTGTTTTGGGCTGGATTGACTCAAAAATTCCGTTGTATTTACCTAGTACACTTTATAATACAAAATTACTCAGAGAGGTCGGTGGTTTTGCATCAAGAAAGAATATGTACCCTGACCTGGTGCCAACATTTAAGCTGATTGCAAAATACAATAGAAGTGACGTGGCTGATGTGAAGGCCAGTTTTCGCAAGCACACGAGTAACCTGGGTTTGTCATGTGCAATTAAAGACTGGGTTGACGATGCATTGTATGTATTAGATGTGCTGTATGAGCTATTTCCAAATGATGTTGATGTTCTTAAACAGAAGGGTAGAAAATATTTTTGTGAAACAATGTATAGGCAGGCTGCTGTAGAGCCTAATACACGGAAACGATGGTTGAATTACTTGATGATTTACCACTCATTTGATTATTGTTTGTCACCAATAAAACATTTTTATGGGAATGAATTTGGACGCAGGCTATTTTCAAAACTTGCACGGTCGACAGGCCTAAAAACATAGTCTTATATACCGTAATAATATTTGGAAGGTGTTGTATTGTTTACCGGCAGGGATACGTAGTGGACTAGCAGCAGTCTCTCGTTATATGTAACTTACGCGTAATTATAAATTATGAGTGATTTATAAGTAAGTGATTATGTATGAGTTGTACCATCGATGTGTAATAAATTAATGTGTGCTCATGTACGATATTTGACAACTTTTGCTGGATTACCAACGGCTATAGCATTATCTGGTATATGCCCAGTCACCACAGAGCCGGCACCTATTACAGCGCCATTACCTATATTGGCACCATCGAGTACTATAACACCTGTACCAAGCCATGCTTCATCGCCAATTTTTATACCGCTCTTGGCAATCACGGGCTGATCCCGCATAGGGATACCCAGTTGTGTAGCATGATTGTAAGAATACAATGCACAATTCGCAGCAATCATAACGCCATTGCCTATCTGTATTTTGCTCACGTATGCTTTAAGTATGGATCGGTGATGAATGCTGGAATTATCACCTATAGTGATATTACCTTCTTGACCCGTATCGAGTATGACATCTTTAAAGATACTTATTCTATCACCGAGCGTAATCATGCCGCTTCCCTTAAACTGTATGATAGTTACCTGTTCACCAATAAAAATATATTTACCGATTGTGAGATTACGGTGATAAAGACGGGCGCTAGGAGAAATAAAGCCACAGCCATTTTTATTAATATAGGCTAGAGGCACAGATTCTATGTCAGGAGGTGCAGCATAGGATGCGAGGCGCATTAATAGCTTTCCGAAAGTAGATCTGCTTGCACGACGCATAAAATATTGATACCAGCGCGTTTTAAATCTACAGGATAGGGTGTTGAGATGAGGTTTGGGCATTGTTATTTATGAGTTGCTTATTGATAATGTTTAAAGAAAACAATATATTGCAGAATAATCGCGTGCGCTGAGAATATCAAGCCTGTTTTTGTAATTATAACTGAGATTAGTAGGCTATTAAGTTAGTAAATTTAGTATATGTTATTAGGGATAGGACTAGTAATATACTACGCTATCAGGCGAAAATGTTAAATTACATCAATATTCTAGGCCCATAACGTTGTGTATCTCTACTCAGCGTTACGGTTGGTTGCATATATCGTAATCCTAGTGTTGAAAATTGGCTATTTGATGCAGCCGATTTCGCTAATCTAGATGTGTTGCATGAATATTGTATATGTACTGAACTATTTGCATTAACGAAATTGATAATACAATTTTTACCGCTCTTTTTGAAGGTAGATAGTAAAGATTCCTTAATTACTTGTATGTTAAATATGCAATAAAACAAGTATTATATTGTCTTGAGTACATACTATAAATCGATTTTAATAAGGGCGTGTGTATAGACAGCAATTGTTTGATTATTCTATTGCATTATTTCTATTAATCCTTAAAGAGGCGTATATGAAAATCTGTTATACGCCTTGTTTCGATAGAGGGTTATGCATAGATGAGACAGTTTAATAAGGAAGTTAGCTTGACAAAATCGGATGGCCAGTAACATATATATGGATAGGTCATATTTCTTTTCCCCCATTAAAATAAACACTGCTATATGATCGTATTGATTAAAAATATACACAGAGTGAGGATTAATAAAAAATAATGAAGCTTTCATTTATTGTCGGTACAGGCCGCTGTGGCTCAACACTTCTACATGAAATTTTAGCCAAGCATGAAGAAGTCAGTTTTTTTTCAAATTTTGAAGACCAACATGGAAAGTTGGGATTTCTAGGTAAGTGGAGTGGAAAATTCTATCGAAATAATCATCTGGCTCTAACACGGGCAGGGAAAAAGCGTTTTGCGCCGACAGAAGCTTACCGATTGATTACGCGTAATGTTTCACCTATATATGTACGCCCTTATAGGGACCTGACAGGAAGAGATTTAACTCCATGGATGAAAGAGCATTTTTACAACTTTTTTACTGAGAGTTATAAGAAGTACGATAAGCCTGTGTTTATACATAAATATACGGGTTGGTCACGTATTGGTTTTTTCTCAAAAATATTCCCTGATGCTAAATTTATTCATATTATTAGAGACGGCAGAGCGGTAGCAAATTCCTGGCTTCAAATGAACTGGTGGGGAGGATATGAAGGTGTAAACAATTGGCTATGGGGCCCATTATCCGAAGTGCATAGTCAAGAATGGGAAAATAGTAACTATTCATATGAAACACTAGCGGGGATAAGCTGGAAAATTCTTATGGACTCGTATGAAAAGGCTAGTGAAGTATTAGATCAGGATCGTTATCTGATAATTAAATACGAGGACTTTCTTGCTGAGCCTGTGGAAGAGATGAAAAAAATACTGAATTTTACCGGGCTTGAATGGACATCAGATTTTGAGAATCAATTTAATAAATTCAATATTCGTAAATCAAGAGAAAGGGCATTTGAGCAAGATTTGAATGAACAACAGCTTGATAAACTTGAGAGCTGTCTATCTGATATGTTGATTAAATATAATTATAAGTAAAATTATGCGTATATGCGTAAAAGTTTCTGCTAAAGTATAAACAGGAATTATGGGGAGTGTCCGTGAAAATAATGCTATATGTCAATAGTTACCTGCCTACAATCGGTGGTCGAGAACTTGTTGTACATCAGCTCGCAAAATCGTACCAGGAATTGGGTCATAATGTGAGGGTAGTGGGGCCTGGTTGTTGGTGGAAACACCGTAAAATAAAATTTCAATACCCATTGCATCGTTGGCCGCGCCTACCTTTCATAACGAGAGACTTTGCATGGACAATACAATTAATACTAGCTGTAACAATATATAGACCAGACATTGTTCATGCACATTCGACATATCCCACGGGCTATATCGCAGCACGAATAAAAAAAATATTGAAATTCCCTCTTATAATCACACCTCATGGCGAAGATATACATGTCATACCTGAAATAAATTTTGGTCAGCGCTTGGATCCGGTTCAGGATAAAAAAATACATTATGGGTTGGAGGCTGCTGGCTATATTACAGCTATTAGTGATAGTGTTGCAAAATCAATATTAACAACCAATGTTCCGGAAGACAAAATAATACCAATCCCTAATGGCGTAGATTTGAAGCGTTTTCAGAAACATCAGAGTTTCGACATATATGACTATTTGAGAGTACCCAGTGATTCACAGCTGGTCGTTACTATAGGAAATTATCACCCAAGAAAAGGGCATGAAATATTAATTGAAAGCATAAAAGAGGCAATAAAAAAGAATCAGGACATAAGATTGGTTATCATAGGTCGTACTTCAGAAAAGATAATTAATAAGGTCAGTAATGAAAATTTGGAACCATATGTAAAATTTACAGGACCATTGGCTGTGCCAGGAAATGAAACAAAGTCAGTAGATATTCTTGCAGCAATTCTTAATCATGCAAAATTATATATTTCTTCTAGTATTAATGAGGGTGCAGAAGGAATGTCACTAGCCTTATTAGAATCGATGGGCGCAGGTTTATGTGCAATAGTAACCGATATTTCTGGAAATAGAGATCTTATTGAAAATAATGAAAATGGTCTCATAGTGCCACCTAATTCTCCAAAGGCATTAGCTGAAACTATAGTGAAAGTTTTTGATGATGTTAAATTACAGGCAAAGTTAAAGAAAAAAGGATTTGAGACTGCTCAAAAGTATGATTGGCTGGAAATATCAAAAAAATATTTAGACCTATATAAAATAGCAATCAGTGAATGTCTAAAAGGCTATAATTAATGAAAGATTGTTTTTTATGAGAATCCGATTTGAAAGTGATTTACAACAATTTTCGAGACGATATTGGGTGCGAATAATGTTAGTAGAAGGTGATCGTAAAATTGCACTTTCTATGGTTGGTTTATTTACTGAAAACTGTGAGATAATATTTTCCGGGGAATTAGCAATAAATTAAAATATAGATTTACTATGGAAAATAAAATGGTACTAATATGATATTTAACCTCTA
>CAMYJG010000091.1 GCA_947258695.1 uncultured Ectothiorhodospiraceae bacterium
CAATTTTATCGGGATCGCGGTTATGCCCTTGAGACTCACAAAATGTCACTATAATATGGCTTTATGGCGGATAATATAAATAAGGACAATGACACTCAGGAATCACTGGTTGATGCCCTCGAGTCGATTAAAGGCTTACTAGCAAAAAGTGATTCTAAACTTGCTGCGGCCAGGGAAAGTATTGCAATCGCCAGTAACCAAACGGCAATCGGTACCCAGGATATACAAGATCTCGATCAATCCGCTCAATTCGAAATACCCACACTGGATGATGTTGTGATTCCTGCCGAAGCAGAAGCTGCAACCGAAGAGATATCTAACATCTCAGAACAAATTTCTGAAAAAATTGACGAAACACTCGCCGCAGTCAATGAAAATATTCCCACGCTTGAAGCAGTCGATACAAAACCCGATCCCCAGGTTATTCTCGATTACCTCGACAGCCTGCAAGAAAACCTGGAAAAATCATTACGCGACTCACTGATGAAAAATATCGTCACTATTGAGAAAGGATTAAAAAAGACACTCGCCAGCGAAATCGATAAAATCCGTCAACAAGTCAACAAAGACTTTAAATAAATTTCAATTCCCAGCAAAAAATATGAGCCGCGAAGAAGAGCCTGCCGCACGAAGTGCTTTGTGTACACTAAGAAAAGACTAAAGATATAACCACTGGGGCCACGGGAAACACAGGGAGAACTTAAAAAATTTTATTTCCCAATGAACCCTGTGTTCCCTGTGGTTCATTTTTAAATGTTTTTCTTTGTGTCCTTCGTGACCTTGGTGGCTTAAATCTTTATAATAATGGGCCTTTTAGACACCTCAATAGCGAAACAAAACTGTGGAAAAAACCTACAACCCTCACTCAATTGAACAACGCTGGTACGAAACCTGGGAAAAGAACGACCATTTCTCTCCAAAAGGAGGAAAAGAGTCTTTTTCTATTATGATTCCCCCTCCCAATGTCACCGGCAGTCTGCACATGGGGCATGGTTTTAACAACACAGTCATGGATACCCTGATTCGTTATCACCGCATGAAAGGTCACAACACGCTATGGCAACCGGGCACCGATCACGCCGGTATTGCGACGCAAATGGTGGTTGAACGCCAGTTAAATGCCGATAACAAAACCCGCCATGATCTTGGTCGTGAAAAATTCATTGATCGCATCTGGGACTGGAAAGAAGAATCCGGTGGCAACATTACTCGCCAGTTACGTCGTTTAGGTTCTTCACTGGACTGGTCACGTGAACGTTTCACCATGGACGAAGGATTATCCGAAGCCGTGCAAGAAGTGTTCGTGAAACTCTATGAAGAAGATTTAATATACCGCGGAAAACGCTTGGTTAACTGGGACCCGGTTTTACACACCGCGGTTTCTGACCTAGAAGTAATTTCGGAAGAAGAAAACGGCTCACTCTGGCATATGCGTTACCCTCTCACCGATGGCTCAGGCCATTTAGTGGTTGCCACTACCCGACCTGAAACCATGTTGGGTGACAGTGCCGTTGCAGTTCATCCCGATGATGAACGCTACCAATCGATGATCGGTAAAACCATTACCCTACCCTTGGTGGGTCGTGAAATCCCTATCATTGCCGATGATTATGTCGATATGGAATTCGGAACCGGTTGCGTAAAAATTACCCCGGCACATGACTTTAACGATTATGAAATGGGTAAACGTCATAACCTGCCAATGTATAACATCCTCACCATCGATGCCGCGATCAATGATGAGGTACCTGAAAAATACCGTGGGCTGGATCGTTATGATGCGCGTAAGCAAATCGTTAAAGATTTAGAAGCACTCGATTTAATGGAAAAGATCGAACCGCATAAACTGATGGTGCCGCGTGGCGATCGCTCCGGTGCGGTGGTTGAACCTTTCCTTACCGATCAGTGGTACGTTAAAGTTGAAGAACTTGCCAAGCCGGCGATTGAAGCCGTTGAAACGGGAAAGATTAAATTCGTTCCGGACAACTGGAAAAATACCTACTACGAATGGATGAACAATATCCAGGACTGGTGTATCAGTCGCCAAATCTGGTGGGGACATCGCATTCCCGCCTGGTTTGATGACCAGGGTAATGTCTATGTTGGTCGTAGTGAAGCCGAAGTGCGTGAAAAATATAATCTAGGCGACCTTGCACTCAAACAAGATGATGACGTTCTCGATACCTGGTTCTCGTCTGCGTTATGGCCTTTCTCAACCTTAGGCTGGCCGGCAAAAAATGATATCGATGCGGAGATGTTAAAAGCTTTCTACCCAACCAGTGTACTGGTGACCGGCTTTGATATTATTTTCTTCTGGGTAGCCCGCATGATTATGATGGGACTCAAGTTCATGGGTGATGTTCCGTTTAAAGAGATCTACATCCATGGTTTAGTACGTGACTCACACGGGCAGAAAATGTCCAAGTCAAAAGGTAACGTGCTTGATCCGATTGATCTAATTGATGGCATTGAACTGGAAGCATTAGTCAACAAACGTACCTCGGGCATGATGCAACCACACCTTGCTGAAAAAATTGCAAAACAAACCCGTAAAGATTTCCCCGATGGTATTCCCGCGTTTGGTACCGATGCATTACGTTTCACCTTTGCCTCACTCGCCTCTACCGGACGTGATATTAATTTCGATCTCGGTCGTATCGAAGGTTACCGTAACTTCTGTAACAAGCTATGGAATGCAGCGCGTTATGTGCTAATGAATACCGAAGAACAGGACTGTGGCCAAAGCGGTGGTGCACTTGAACTCACCGCAGCGGATAAATGGATCCTCAGTCGTTTACAACAAACAACCAAAACCGTTGAAGAGGCGATTAAAAACTACCGTTTAGATCATATGGCCAGTGCCATTTATGATTTCTCATGGAACGAATACTGTGACTGGTATTTAGAATTATCAAAAACCGTATTGTTTGATGATAACGCAAGCGGCGAAGTGCAACGTGGTACACGCCATACCCTGGTGCATGTACTGGAAACTGTATTACGTTTAGCACACCCAACTATGCCTTACATCACTGAAGAAATCTGGCAACGTATTGCACCCCTGGCCGGTATAGATGCAACTAGTATCATGCTACAAAGCTATCCCGAATACGATGAATCAATATTCGACCAGGCTGCAATTGATGAAGTTGAATGGATTAAACAATTCATTATTGGTATTCGCCAGATACGAAGCGGCATGGATATCAAACCCAGCAAGTTATTACCCGTTTTATTACAAAATGGTAGTGAAGCCGATAAATCCTTGTTTGAAACTCACGAACATTACTTGAAGAAACTTGCCAAGCTGGAAAGCATTACCTGGTTAAATGAAGATACCGCACCTGAGTCAGCAACTGCACTCGTGGGTGATATGAAACTTCTTATCCCAATGGCAGGCTTAATTGATAAAGAAGCTGAGTTAAAGCGTTTACAGAAAGAAATGGATAAACTCGTTAAACCGATTAAAGCACTGGAAGGAAAATTGGCTAACCCCGGCTTTACCGATAAAGCCCCTGCTGCCGTGGTACAAAAAGAAAAAGACAAGCTCGTTGAAATGAAAGCAACTTTAACCAGCCTGGAAGAACAAAATCAAAAAATTGAGAATATGTAGTTAAAATCACAACATGGGGTGTAATACACACCTCATTTGTGCAATGACATTTTTCACACAACAAAAACTCTACAAAAACCTGTCAACATTCTGCCTACTTTGTGCATTTTCCGCTGTTGCAATTACTCACACTACAGCGTTATAGTCAGTCAAATCAGTTAGTTAGCTTTTCAAAAAGTGAAAGAAAGATTATAACCGAGATAGATTGCTGATTAATTAATCATTAGCAGAAAAAAAAGGAAACAAAATGGTAAGCTGGCCAGCAATAATAAAACATTCAGATGATCCTGAATTAATATATGTCAGTAACCAAATCGAATGGGAAAATGATGTTGAACTACACTATTTCGAATATGATGATACTGATTTTTTATTAGACTCAACTGGAAAAATATATACTCTAAAAGAAATAAAAAACTCTCTCATAAAGCCAGTACCTAATGGTGACTCAAAATCATTACAAGAAATTTTAGGTTTAGTTAAAGCTCACGCTGCACAACAAGGTTCTTGCTGTGTAGCAAAGTTATACGCACCATCTATATTAGAAGCGTTAAAAATTGTTGCATCGCTAAATGAAACATAATAGATCATTGAACTACTCAGGTTTTTCAACCCTGCCGGATTTTCGAAAGTGGCTCTCGCGCTTACTTTCTCAAGCCCGTTAACTCAACAATTACAGGGCATCA
>CAMYJG010000092.1 GCA_947258695.1 uncultured Ectothiorhodospiraceae bacterium
ATGCTATCATATTAGGCAATAAGGTTGGCAGTGATGACACAGGCTTGTTAGTAACTGCAGGCGTTCGCCATAATTTAAATTCAAAAATAGAGTTAGCTGGTGGAATTTACCACATCTCTACATTTAATGGTGACACTGGTATTCAAGGTGAAGCTCGCTATAATATCGACAATAAAATGTCAGCAGGCGTTACTTATATTAGTGGTGATTATCTTGATGGACTCGGTATAAACTTCCGGGTTAATTTTTAAAATTATCTCAACCATCTAATAAAAAGGGAGTTTAAGCTCCCTTTTTTATTTTTTCCATTCGACTAATTAAAACTCAAACCTTGCTCCAATTGAGATTACATCAGCATCACCAAACTCAAGCGCAAAGATACCGGATAAATCTTTCTTAAATTTATATAATACATTCGCGCCAAAACGTGTATCTGAATCATTACCATCGTAATCGACATATTTAACTTGGCCACCAAGTTCAACTTTGCCATTTAATTGATGACGTACACCGGCATAAGCAGACCATATATCAAGATCAAGAATTGAAATTTCAAGATTACCAATTTCCAGTCCCGCTACGAAATCAGTTTTTGCGTTAACCGAACGATGATAACCAATGCCAATATTCCAAATATCTAGATCAAGCCCGGCAATAAGATCATACGTTTTATAATCTGCACTAATAAACAAATCCGGAGTAATTTCAAAAGCACCAGATACAGCAAAACCATCACCATCTATATCTACAACACCTGAGCCAATAGAAAAGGTGATATCATCATAGCTTACTTGAGCATAGTTATAACTAAAATCTGCAGCATGTGTTTTTGAAATATTCAGCGCTAAAAATATAACAACAGAAGATAAAATTGTAGTGAGTTTTTTCATGATTTCCTTTTCCTATATATGTAAAGTACGATTCGAATTTTAACAAATATAAATCATCAATATTTTTTATGTTCTCGAATATGTGATTTTATACACAATAAAAAGGCTATAAACCCTTTAAATATTTATTAAAATTCATCTGTTTTTATTAGCTATCTTCGTATAAAATCCGCCTTTAAATTTTTCTTAATGGTAAGTGTCACAAGCACACCCTATTATTTCCTAATATGACGAAAAAAATGACTGATAAAACGATAGTAACGCACAACGGTAATTTTCATGCAGATGATGTTTTCAGTATTGCTGCACTTAAGAGCATATACCCTTCTTGTAAGCTCATTCGCACCCGTGATTTGGAGATTATCGCCAGGGCAGATATTGTGGTTGATGTAGGGAGTGAATATGACGCGGAGTCAGGCCGTTTTGATCATCACCAACGTGGTGGCGCCGGTGAACGCGAAAATGGGATTCCTTATTCTTCATTTGGGTTAATTTGGCAAAAATATGGCTTAGAGATATGCCAGGGTAATGATGACGTGGCAAAGGCGATTGATTCTGGCTTAGTGTCAACAATTGATGCTATCGATTGCGGTCATGTCGAAGGACCTTCAGAAGGTATCAGCCTTAGCCAAACAATTGGTATGTTTAACCCGACCTGGCAAGAGGATGCTGACTTTGATGCCTGTTTTGATGAAGCCGTTGAATTTGCTGCACGCGTGTTAAAACGATTCATTGCAGCGGCAAATGGTGGTATTAGTGCAAAAGCAATTGTGGCTAAAGCGGTTGAGAAGGCAGAAGATCCAAGAGTGATTGTATTAGAAAAATATACCCCATGGAAAAGAACAGTTCACGCCTTATCAGAACAAGCTTTATACGTAGTATACCCCTCTCAAACAGGCCAATGGCGCATTCAAACCGTCCCTGTTGAACTCGGTTCATTCGAAGACAGAAAACCGCTGCCTAAACAATGGGCAGGCTTGGCCGACAATGAACTTCAAGAAGTCACCAATATTGATGACGCTATGTTTTGCCACAATGGTTGTTTTATTGCCGGTGCAGAATCATTTGAAAGTACGATGAAAATGGCATCTATGGCCCTTAATAATTAATAAAGCATGCATAACGAACAGGATTAAGTAATGGCTGAAGAAGAAAGAGTAGTATCTCCAGCATGCGGTGTAAAATAATTCCAACTTATAAATAATTAGAGTTTGAAGGTAAACGCTAAAATAAATAGTGCTATTTCAAGCCTACAACTTCTTTAAAAATAATCATTTAAATAAAATGGTTATATACTGTGACAGGGATCGAAGCGATTAAAATCAGATTACATCGACCTCTTTAGTTTATATATTTTTCTTGTTCTTCTTTTCCCCTTGTTTATCAGAAAAACGATTATACTTTTTTACGACATCCTTGCGGTTTGATTGCGCCTGTACGAGACCCGTCGCTAATGTTGTAACGGTGTTGTTTTTCACTCTTTTAGAATTTGAAGACATTTCCACCGCGTTGTCACCTGGATTTATTGATATAAAAAGGCTTGAATCATTAACTCTATCTTCTACGTTTCTTGCTTCTGCGTTTACATCAGGATTAGCACGCGTTCTATGGTTTTCAGCAATAACAATATTTGTAATGATAAGAAAAGATATCAAAGCAGTCGTTATTTTAAAGTATTTCATAGTATTCACTCGCCTCTTTAAGATGCTGTTAATGTTAATAATGATAATGACTCAATACTTTTATCGTAATAGAACGTATCAGAACCGACATCCCAAACGATTCTCACATCATATAAACCGGTATCAGTATCAAACAAATGGATTGAACCCGATGGCACAATGTCAGCCTCCACCTGGTTGCCACCCCATGTCGTCGAGGACGATGGTGAAATATAAATCGCGGTAATATTTGAGTCGATCGTGCCGTTAACAATTTTCACTGATCCTGTATAACCAGAATCCGATGAAATCACGGTAACGATATCCCCTTCAAACACCGGGATATCATAGACATAGGTTGAGTAGTTACTAAACTCACCCCTGACATGTGCCCGTACGTCATAATCACCTACCGGTACTGACGAGATTTCAAACGTTAAGCCTGCCAGTAACGGCTCAAACAACTGGTTTGCTCCCCATGATGACTGGTAAGAGGGTGATAAATTAAATTCACGTATCGATAACGAACTATTATTATTTTCCAGTTGAACAGTACCGGTTGCATCATGACCGTGACCTCCACCACAGGCCATCAACAGGCTAACAAGTACTGAAATCACGGATAGGCGTGTAAAAACTTTCATATCGGTTGCTCCTGGTATTCCCTGCGCTAATATCATGATTTGAATATTAGCCGGGGGTAGCTGAATGCAACCTGAACAGAATATGGATATATTGATTTAATTCCAAAAAGAAGAGATAAAAAAAGGGGAAACTGATTAAAATAAATCACTCTCCGCCCTTTAATTCACCCCTTTAATTTATTTTTGATTGACAGAAAGCCGCTCTTGCGTTTTTTTATTCGCAAAAGGACTCAGCACAAACCATTTTTTAAATAGTGCTTTGTCTTTTCCCGAGCCTTCTAAACGTATATCTTTTTTCGTTAAAGCACTTGGAAGAGATTGTTCGCCAACCCAAACATTAACCAACGACTTTAAAGATGAATTTATTGTTAAATTAACATCATATCCAGGGTCACGGTAACAAAGATCGGTCTCGCCATTTTTACTTACCAACCACCTGAATCTTTTTGTCTGACTTAAACCCGAAACATCGAACTGAGCAACAAAATGCTTTTTATTATCGAGCACAGATGAATCAACGGTACGACGAATATCCCAGAAAAGAAGATCTGGATCACGTTCATCTTTAGTTAAATTATGCATCAGGTTTTCTGCACCCCATATTCCCATCATTTCTATAATCGGTCTTAACTTTTCACCAGATTTGGTTAGATGATATTCATATCCCCCTGAGGCTAATGCTTTTTTGTTAATAATATTACTGTCATACAATTCTTCTAACCGTTTAGTCAGTAATGATTGAGATAGCCGTGGTAAGCCTTTACGTAGGTCACCAAATCGTGAGCTGCCACATAATAACTCTCTTAATATCAGCGGCGTCCAACGCGCAGTCAATATTTGTGACGTCATTGCTACCGGACAAAACTGCCCATACCCCTGAGATACTGACATAAGTACTACTCCATATTATTTATTTTAATAAGTATAGACATATTCAAAGTAAAAAGTAGTGCATTTATTGCACTGGTTTAACGAGATATACCAGAAATCGGATTATTAAATCAGGATGAATTACGTGATGGTGCTAATAAATCAAATGATGCACTTGCCAACATGAAAGAACAGAAAAAGAATGTTCAATGGGAACATACATATGTGGCGGATAACAAAACATTTTGTATTTACATTGCCGATAACGAAGATCTCGTACGTGAACATGCTGATTTGAGCGGCTTTCCTGCGACAGTCATCACTCAAATAAAACACATGATTGACCCGGTAACTGCCGAAGCCTAATCATAAATATAATTTCGAAAAGGATTGTCATAATGTCTAAATTAGCAATTGTACAAAAAGCACCTGCATTTCTGGATAAACAAAAAACCATCGACATTGCGGTGACCACAGTCGAAGAAGCAGCGGCTAATGGTGCAGAACTGGTCGTCTTTACTGAAGCTTTTATACCCGGCTACCCCACCTGGGTCTGGCGTTTAAGACCTGGTGGAGACTGGAACTTATCAGAAGAACTGCATGAGCGTTTATTAAATAATGCTATTGATATGGAGTCAGATGATTTAGAGCCGCTATATAAAGCAGCAAAAAGACATAACGTCACTATTATCTGTGGAATAGAGGAACGTGATAGTAAACTCAGTCAATCAACAATATATAACACGGTCATTGTTATTGGTTCTGATGGCACGCTATTAAACAAGCATCGAAAACTTATGCCCACTAATCCTGAACGCATGGTGTGGGGATTCGGTGATGCATCAGGGTTAAAAGTAGTCGACACAGCTGTTGGAAGAGTCGGTACATTGCTCTGTTGGGAAAACTACATGCCACTTGCACGTTATGCTTTATATTCTCAAGGTGTCGAAATCTATATCGCCCCGACTTACGATAGTGGTGAAAATTGGATTGGAACCTTACAACACGTAGCACGTGAAGGCTGTTGCTGGGTAGTCGGTTGTGGTAATCTCATGAAAGGCAGCGACATTCCAAAAGACTTTCCGGAAAAAGATGCGTTATATCCAGATGCTGATGAATGGGTTAATCCAGGCGACTCGCTTGTAATAGCACCAGGTGGTGAAATAGTAGCAGGCCCAATGCGAGAAGAATCCGGTATACTTTATTGTGAAGTCGATAGTAATAAAGTTGGTATTGCGAAACGCGCCCTTGATGTTACCGGCCATTATTCACGTCCTGATATATTTCAGCTTCATGTAAATACGCAACCTCAATCACCAACGGTATTTAAATAATGAAAAACTCAATATTGATTATTATTGCCCTTTTCTCCATAACGCTTGTATCACATGCACATGATATTAACGTGCCTGCATCACTTGAACATTATTCATTTCAACAAGTCACAAAGAACATCCATGTGATTCATGGTACCCAGGCATTACCCAGTGTAAAAACGCGTGGCTTTATGAATAATCCCGCTATCATTACAACAAAAAAAGGCGTCATCATCGTTGACCCTGGTAGTAGTAAAGAAATCGGTCAACAATTATTAGAAAAAATTAAAACTATTTCGAAAAAACCGGTTATTGCCGTGTTTAATACCCATGTACATGGCGACCACTGGTTAGGGAATCATGGCGTGCGTGCGGTTTACCCTAACGTACCCATCTATGCTCATGAACGTATGATTAGCCGCGTTGATGCCGGTGAAGGAGAAGACTGGATAAAACTGTTTATGGGCATGACGAAAAATATAATTAAAAACACACACGTTGTTGGTCCAAATATCGGGCTTAAAGGTGGTGAATCACTCAATATCGATGGTACAACACTACGAATACATCATACCGGGCCGGCTCATACTAACGCAGACATCATGATAGAAGTGGTAAAAGACAAGGGACTTTTCTTTGGGGATATTGTTGCAGCTAATCGTGTGCCAAATTCAGACGTACCGCATGATGCAAATTTTAAAGGAACGATCGATGCCATTAAGAAAATGCTCAAAGGTCCTGCAACACTATATATCCCCGGTCATGGACTCAGTGGCGGACGTGAGATCCCCGAAGCCTCGCTAAACTTCCTGGTAAAACTTCGTAGTTCAGTCACCCGGCATTACAACAAAGGG
>CAMYJG010000093.1:0-2769 GCA_947258695.1 uncultured Ectothiorhodospiraceae bacterium
AATTTATTTATTTTTTTTAGCCGCAATACGTAAGCGTAGTGCATTAAGTTTAATAAAACCTGCCGCATCTTTTTGATCATAAGCACCGGCATCATCTTCAAACGTGGCAATGCTTTCATCAAAGAGTGAATCCGTATCAGATTTACGACCAGCAATACTGACATTACCTTTATACAACTTAACCCGTACAACACCGTTTACTGTTTTTTGTGTTGCATCGATCATGGCTTGTAATGCTTCACGTTCCGGTGACCACCAGAAGCCGTTATAGATCATCTTCGCATAGCGCGGCATCATCTCGTCTTTTAAATGCATGGCTTCACGATCTAAGGTCAGTGATTCAATACCACGATGTGCTTTTAACATGATGGTGCCTGCCGGTGTTTCATAACAGCCACGTGACTTCATGCCAACAAAACGGTTTTCCACGATATCATCACGGCCTATACCGTTTTCACCACCCACTTTATTCAGGTACTCCATCACGGTTGCCGGTGACATTTTCTCACCATTGATAGCAACAATATCACCCTTCACATATTCTAACTCGAGGTAAGTGGCTTTATCCGGCGCAGACTCCGGCGAAACACTCCAACGCCACATATCTTCTTCAGGCTCTACCCATGGATCTTCTAAAATATCGCCTTCATAAGAAATATGTAACAGGTTAGCATCCATCGAGTAAGGTGATTTTTTACTTTGCTTGGCAAAATCAACCGGGATGTTATGTTCTTTAGCATAATCCATGAGTGATTCGCGTGAATTTAAATCCCATTCACGCCATGGTGCTATCACCTGGACATCGGGCATCAAGGCATAAGCACCAAGTTCAAAACGCACCTGGTCATTCCCCTTACCTGTAGCACCATGCGAGATAGCATCCGCACCGACCTCTTTTGCAATTTCAACGAGACGCTTGGCAATGAGCGGACGGGCAATCGAAGTACCTAACAAGTATTCACCTTCATAGATGGTATTAGCGCGGAACATAGGGAAAACATAATCACGGGCAAAGTCTTCACGTAAATCTTCAATATAAATTTCTTTTACACCCATGTCTTTTGCCTTGGCGCGAGCCGGCTCAACTTCTTCGCCCTGACCAATATCGGCAGTGAATGTTACGACTTCACAGCCATAGGTATCTTCTAACCATTTAAGGATTATTGATGTATCCAGACCACCAGAATAGGCCAGTACTACTTTTTTAACGTCACTCATTGCCAGGCTCCACTTATCGGCTTTACCAATAAGTTCAAAATTAAACGATTACGAATTTAAGGGGCGTGATTATACCCGAGATGGCAGAATGTTACAGTTTCAGTGTCGTTTAGCCTTATTTAACCAAAGTCACTTCAACCCGACGATTTTTTGCCCGACCAGAGGCTGTTCGATTATTGTATTTGGGCTTTTTCTCACCTTGAGCATTAATCACAAAACGGTCTGGATTAACCCCTTTATTTACAAGGTAATTTTTCACCATATTTGCTCGTTTCTTTGAAACCGATAAATTTAAACGACGTACGCCGCGACTATCGGTATGTGAATTAATCTTAATGTGATCGTAATCTGTATCCAGCGAAACATACTCCGCTAACTTATTCAGTCTCGCTTTTTCTTTTGCACTTAATCGCATGCTTTTCTTGGAAAAATAAAAGGTCGATGAGCGCACTTCACCATAACTATAATTGATTAAATTTTCGCCACAGCGCAAAAAATCTCGCCAGGCATCTTCAAAGCGCAACGGTAAAACCTTGGCAGTAACGATATCCTGGGCATCTGCCCAGTCAGAATGGCTCCACACTGCCTCCATACCTTCACGTAACTCTAATGCCATGCGGTACGCCCAGTCTTCAGGAACAACTATCGTCTCTTTGTTAGTGCTAACCGGAACTCGTCCTAATATTTTACGATTGGCATAGCGTTTCCAGTTAGGCGCATCAACGAAAACTAAGGCCTGGCTGGCTTTTTTGGGCACAAAGTTAGAAGATACCCGAAAATCGATGGCATGTAATGCCCGGTGCCGAAATGTTGCCTTGCCATAACCGGGTATATTCTGGCTCAAACGGCATTCAATTCGGTTGCCGCTGGTTCGCCATTTTGCAGTATCCAGGCTCGCCCCATAAAACCGTGTGCCTGCCTCGGCTACCTGGAAAACCAGTAGCAGGCTGAAAAGTGTAAAAACTTGGCTTAATTTAAGTCCACTACTAAGCGAAGTTATTGTTTTATATGTATTTTTTAGCATACTAAACCCTGACCAAGTATAAGCAAACGTAAATAAAACTATACAGTTCCGTACTCATTTAGCGTCCGCTTAGAAAAATGTTTTAGAGCAAAACTCGTCATTTCTACCTTACCAGGCAACTTATAATGCAATTGAGTGTCTCATTAAAAGTCACCGATGAAACTGAAAAGGACGCATTTCATGCAAATAGCCGTTACTAAAACACTAAAAGAAAATCGCATTTTTGTTATCGTAATTCTGTTCATGATTGTATTTAGATCATCCCTGGCAGACTGGAACTCCGTACCAACAGGGTCAATGAAACCCACCATTATTGAAGGTGATCGTATCTGGGTAAATAAACTCGCCTACGATCTACGCATTCCATTTACTAAAATTAGCCTGAAAACGTTTTCTGATCCTAAACGCGGGGATATTGTCATTTTTGATTCCGCGAAAGCAGACAAAAGGCTGGTCAAACGCGTTATAGGTATTCCGGGCGATACTATCAGTATGGCGAATAACGTGATTTTTCTTAATGGTGAGCC
>CAMYJG010000093.1:2802-6868 GCA_947258695.1 uncultured Ectothiorhodospiraceae bacterium
ATTAGAAGAAAAGCTAGCGGCATCATCACATAGAATAAAATGGCAGCAAACCGCCCAAAACAGGTTTAGTAATATTCCACTTGTTACTGTCCCCGAAAATGCTTACCTGGTATTAGGTGACAACCGGGATAATAGTGCGGATTCTCGATTTATTGGTTTTATTCCCCGACATGAAATTCTTGGTCGCAGCCGTCATGTTGTGATGTCACTTGATTATGAGAACTATTATTTACCGCGATCTGAGCGTTTTTTACATAAACTTTAAGACATCAATCTCATTACGGGAACAACAAGCGCCCAGCTAATAAAAAATAGGGTACAGTTATGAGATGGTACAAGAACGCATAAAAAAGCTTTTTTTAACGGTATCGAGCTTCTTCTCCTATGCCTGGCATAACTTCTATTTTCACTGGCAACTCAAAGATAAAACCGGCTACTTTCTTTTAGCCGCCTTTATTTTCGTTGTTGTTAGTATTCCTGCCCTCACCTACCAGTTAGTCAAATATAAAAATATACAACAAGACATAAAATGCCTTGCCTTAAATATATTCCATGAAGCTCGTAGTGAAAGTACCGCCGGGCAACAAGCCGTCGCCAGCGTGACATTAAACAGGGTTAATTCAAAGCGTTATCCCAATACCATATGTGAAGTTGTCTATGAAAAACGATGGGACAGAATAAGGAAGCGCTATGTCGGTCAATTCTCATGGACCGAGTTTGATCGTCCACCCAAACTGAAATCAAAAGCCTGGTACAAGGCATGGAAGATTGCTGAACAAGCCTATCAAGAAAAAGATAAAAAGCAGTTAAAAGGTGCGATTTTTTATCACGCCAGGTACATCAAACCCAGCTGGGCCAGGAAAAAGAAACCCATTGCACGCATAGGCCGGCATATTTTTTATAAATAAATGTCTGCCGTGTTACTCATCCTGAAGTTAGCTCCCTACGTTTATATGAACGCAATAAAAAATATATCCCTAAGGCAGCAATAATGTGTTTAATAGAATGGCCACTAAAAAAAAGAATTTTCTCGAAGAGAATTAAATCATAGTACTCGAACACTTTTGCTAAAAAATAGGCGCATAACAAATACCAATAGCCACTCGTGTGAGTAAATTTCGAATTAAACAGCAATAAGATTATAGGTATCAATACTAAAGGAAGAAACTGTACCAGGATATATAACCTTAAATCACCTTCAGCAATATTTTCGGTGTAATTCCAATAAACAATCGAAAACACACCAAATATAATCAACGGCCAGAGACATAATTTTCCTAAACGAGAGGATATAAATTCGCCAATAATTATCGAAAACAATGCCATAAAAGCAAACGTCATCGGTAATCGGTCCCAAACCAAGCTCTCATTATTTGGTGATAAATGATAGTAACCAGAACCAAATGCCACCATTGAAACACCGAAGAAAAATAATATATAAGCCATTTTCATATTATTAATCAGCTTAAAATCATGGCTTCGAAAAAGGCTAGTTAACCCTGCAATTCCAACCAGCAAAAAAAACAGATTAGAAATGACATTCCAAAAATTGGAAATATTAAACAGAGTCCGTTGATCTTTAAATTGGTGATAAGCAGGATCTTGAGCTATAGGATCCAACATCATAACACCGACTATGCAAAGCAAAGAAATTGAAGTAATGACTATGTATTTAACTTTTATTAATTTTGACTGAAAGTCCATCATCTAATTAGTTTAGTTGATTAATTAATTTTTCCCATCATTGTCTGATTTTTAACCCTTTAATCGAGAGATAGGGGTTTGACGGTAATATAATTCCAGCAAATTATGAACTTCAGGAAAATGTTTTCTTACTTTACCCGGTTTTTCAAAAAACATTTCACTAAAAACTGAAAAAAATTCCGCGGGATCACTTGCGCCATAGCAATCAAACCCATGTAACTGATCACCTTTACAATGATTTATAAAATAATCGTAGGCTTTTGAAAATTCCCTCACCCAGTCACTCGAATTCATATTCTTATGTAATGGGGGAAACCCATTGGCAACACCATTTTGCATATCCAGTTTATGTGCAAACTCATGAATCACCAGGTTACTACCATCCTCTACTCCACTCTGTTTTGAATCATGCCATGAGAGAATAACAGGGCCACGTAGCCATGACTCACCTAGCGTATGTGTCCGATCATGATCAACAATGCCATTATCGTCCATCTTTTGCCGGTTTGTGACAAACCCTTCAGGATAAATAATAATGGTGGAAAAGTTATCATAACAACTTAATCCAAGCCGCAAGATGGGTAAACAAGCCTGCAGTGATATAATCAACATGACATGAGGTGTCACCTGAAAGCCTTGCGCACCTTCAAATGTCTTATTGTGCATAAATAAAATACACAGTTCTTCAAGCGATTGTATTTCTTCATTACTCAAGCCACGCAATAATGGTAACTGCTGAAAAGCCTCATCCCATTGCTCACGGCTAATACCTGAGTTTTGTAGAATACTTTTTTCTCGGGACTCCTTAAATAAATATCGGTTTGCAAACTTTGCAAGAAGATAAAGTCCGAGAACAAATAAAAAAAATTGAACTACAACAATCATAACGTCCTTTTAAGTTATGGTAACTGAGGTAAAAAATACCGCAAATATGATAAAAGGACTCAAATTGAATGTCCCCGTTTCCCGGGCAATGATCTAGCCATTCCCTTAACTCAGAAACATCTCTTGAGGTTGACCATATTTAGCATCTTATCTACTTTTACATAACGCCTCAGGTTTTCACGCACAAGCAAGCAAAACGATTCATTTCCACATCAGAATCTGCGCTGACATGCGGTATAATAATGACGTTTGATGTAGACAGGAGTCCAGGGCTTGTACAAGATCACCGGTCACCACACTCTTGCTGCGACCAATATTAATAAAGTAAACACTCATTTTCATCGAGCACCCGGCTCCTAAATATATCTTTAAACAGGCTATTACAACATTTGAAATTAAATAGTAATATTATATACTCAATTAACTGCAAATAAAGTAAAGAAAAACATGAATAAATATATAATATTACTAGCCCTTATTTTACCCGGAGTAGTATCTGCGGAAAATGAAAGCAAAAGCTCTGAATGGAAAGGTGAAGGAGAGCTGGGGTTTACACAAACATCAGGTAATACGGATTCAGAAAGCCTAAATGCAAAACTTGGCATTGAAAAAACACATAACAAGTGGACAAATAAAGCCGGGCTTGAAATATTGAAATCCTCAACCGATGGTGTTGAAAGTGCAAACCGCTCTGTTTTAACCGCCAGGACAGAGTATAAATTTGCTGAGAAGACCTATATTTTTGCTGCCCTCCGCTATGAAGATGATGAATTTAGTGGCTATGATTATCAGTCATCACTCTCGTTTGGTCTGGGTAAACAGTTTATAAAAAATGATAATCATGAGTTCGATGCATCGGCAGGTATTGGTTATCGTCAACTAAAAGTATCAGCAACTTCGCAGACATCAAATGAAGCAATTGTGACTGGCCGTTTAAACTATCAATACAATATTAGTAAAGCTTCTGTTTTTAGCGAGAAAATACTGTTCGAAGCAGGCGACTCCAATACGTATACAGAATCTGAAACATCGTTAAAAACACAGTTAAATGGTAATCTTGCCTCTAAAATTGCCTATACCGTTAAACATAACTCAGATGTTCCAGTCGGAACTGAAAAAAAAGATACCGTCACAACGATTGCGCTAGTTTACAGTTTTTAATTTAAACCTAAGATTAGTTGTACTAACATCTTCCTGACTTCAATCAGAGTTTTTATTGTTAATAGAATAAAATAATAAATATTAAAAGGGGCTCGGCCCCTTTAATTTATTTTTGAACATGAACATCCATTTGAGGATAAGGTATATTCAAACCCTCTTTATCAAATGTTTTATAAACATTCTCATTCATATCAAAAAATACTCCCCAGTAATTTTCAGAATTTACCCATGCTCTAACAACAAAATTTACTGAGCTGTCAGCCAACTCAGATACCGCGATAAAATCTTCCGGGTCTTTCAATATCCGCTGGTCATC
>CAMYJG010000094.1 GCA_947258695.1 uncultured Ectothiorhodospiraceae bacterium
TTGTTGTAACTGCCAATATTTTGGCTGTTTTATTACTATTCATAATATATTTTAATAATTTTGATATTATTATTTGAATAAATGTTGATTTTGTTTTCTTTATGATTACGCATAACAGCTACTTTTGTAAAACAACCAAACTTACTTTATATGAACGAAATAGCCAAAAAAAACGATGGAATAGAGCAAACCATTTTTTAGGCCTATAAAATGGAAGACACAATCGCACTAGTGTGCGAATTATTACTCTATAATCACTTTTTATTAAATCATTAAAATAGGTAGTACTCGATATTATATGTGTTTCAACCTTCTTACAATCCGGGAATAACTCACATAGTTCACCAGGTGAAGGACGATAATATGTATCAATTGGATCAAAATGAAGTGGATATGAGTACGGTACACTTATAACAATAAACCCATCTTCTGCTATAATATTTGATAATACCTCTGGCAATTTTTGCCTAACATCATCAGGAAGATGTTCCATAAGGTTAGATGCTAAAATTACTTTAGGTTTGAATGATGCCAGTTTAATCTGTATTTTTGAATCAAACAGATCGCCTGACACATCAACTCCCTCATCTGCCTTCAGATCAGAATGTATAACCTGTATACCATGATTTTTAAGTGGAGCAAAAATATTATCATTGATATGTGGTTTCAATTTTTCCCTAAACGTTCTGGTACTACTACCGATATTAAGTACAGGCCCCCCATTTTTTAATGATATTTTTTTAATAATGCTACCAATACATACCGCCTCTTCTTTACGCATTATGCATACCTATATTTATAATTATTAAATAAACATCAGAAATATAATTTAGAATATCATTAAATCAACGTAAATTTTTTATGTTACTAAAATCATTTACATTCAAGCATGATTAATTCATGTTTTGTTGTATAAATCTATATATCTCATTTGCTCTTTTTAAATGGTCAAACTCTATTTGACCACGTTTCATTCCATTTTCTCCAATGCGTTCAGCCCTATCAAGATCATCCCATATATAAAGAATACCTTCTGCTAATGCTTCAGCAGTATCGCCAGATACAATTACTGCGTCCTCATTTTCTTTGAGATAAATAGGAACATCAGGCACACTGGTTGTTAAAACAGGTCTCCCTGTTGATAAAAATTCTGGTAACCTTGTAGGAAAAGAAGCATGAACTACTTGTACATTGGGTCTTGGCAGCACCAAACAAGTTGATTCAGACAACATACTAATATAAGAGTCATCTGGCACTCTCCCCTTAAAATTAACCCTGGTTTTAAGACAATCATCTTTTTCGCAGAGTCTTCGATATTGTGCAGCACGGCCACTACTACCATCTGTTCCTATAACATTTAACTTTGCAGTAACCCCTTTCTCGACAGCTATTTTTATAGCATTTAACAACCGTCCAAAACCATCACCTTTTTTGCATGCACCTGCATACGTAATCGTAAAGCTTTCACGTTTATCACCCAATTTTTTGTTTTTGATGAGAGGTGATTTTGAATTCTCAAAAACACTAGGCACAACTACACAAGGTGTTTTGTACAGTTGATATTTTTTTGATATATATGATGTTATCACAATTACACCATTACACCAGAATGGTGAAATAAGACGTCCAAGCAAGTCATCGTAAAAATATGGATTTATAAATCCATAATTAAATGCCTTAGCTGGCATCCACTCAACCATATCATAAAATATCGACATTCCATTACGTCTTGCTGAGCTTACAAGAGGAATATTAAAAATTGCGCTCCGACTGTAAATATATAAAACATTAAAATTTTCTTTATTTTTATAATACTCAACTTGTTGTCGGCATTTTTTTCGTGAAATAAAATTATTGTATATCCGGGTTAACCTTGATGATTTACGTCCTTTATTTTCATTTAGGCTAGTACTCTCAAATGTTACTCCTTCATAAACAAAATTATTGTTTGACTGATATTTTTCAATATTTTTAATTCTACTGCTGGTTATAACATGAACCCTTCCACCGCTCGCGACAAGGCCTTTTGCTATCGTTCTTAATCGTGACGCGCTGGCACTGCCAAATGGGAAATGAAATGAACCGACAATTAATATGTTAAGTTTTTTACCCACGATTATTTGATACGTTAAAAATTCATGTTTAAATTCATCAATTAAACTAAATTCCTGTAGACTTCCAATGTCTCTTTCGCGCAACGTGCCCAGCTAAATTGTTTAGAACGCTCGTATCCTTTCTTTACAAGATTTAATCTCTTTTCATCCGAACTTAATATTTTCTCTAAAGCGGTTTTAATGGAATCTATACTCAAGGGATCAAAATATTCACCCGCATCGCCAACCACCTCAGGAATAGAACTGGTATTACTGCATATCACAGGACAACCAGATGACATTGCTTCAAGCGGGGGGATACCAAAACCTTCATATAAAGAAGGATAGACAAACACAGAGGCATTTTTATAGTAAGATGCTAATTTAGCATCATCTCCAGAGACATAAATTATCTGATCGCGACTTAACTTATTTTTTTGAATAAGTTCGGCATCCCGAACAGAGTATTTCTCACCACCGAAACAAATAATATTAAAATTATCACGAAGCCAAACCGAGGTTGAATAGGCATTAACTAGAGCAGGAAAGTTTTTATACGTCCGTCTGCTACCTACATATAATATATATGGTTTTTCGCTACTGAAGTTTGATTTAGCATGACAATTTTCAGAAGCGTTCGAAAATACCTGGTCAAAACCTAAATGTATTACAGAAACATTTTGAGAAGAAATATTAAATAAATCAACCAGATCATCTCGAGTATTTTCTGAAATACAAATTATATGATCGGCTCTTTCAATTGCTTTACGTTTTATTCTTGAGGTAGGATGATTTAAATACAAATGCGGCATTCTCTCATGAATCATATCATAAACAGTAATTACTCGTGCAGCATCCAAGTCCCTCACAATATTATTCGAATAGTATGTTTCATGCACAATATCTGGCTGGAAATTTTTCATCATGACTGGCGCCATGATTGAATTAATCATTGTTCGTAATCGTTTTATTTTTGGAATACCTGGAACGAGCATACCACTTACAATTTTTTTTGATAATTTTGATAAATAGTGATTACGATAAACCGGACTGAATATTTTTGCCTCTACATTCTCATATACCGATAAATTTTCCGCTAGCCTGCAGAAATATCGTGAAATACCTCCATGTACCTGGTCCTGAAATATTTGCTGATCAAATGCAATACGCATACAACTATGTTTCTAAAGTTTCCTTCCAGGATTCTGAATATATCTCATCGCACTGGGCTAGTGTTGTTGGTTGTTGTGTATTAACATCTACAAGAGGAAGTTCTTTAATAAGATCCACTCTTTTCAAACCACGCAAAAAGATCAGGTTACTATTTTCATCTCGGGCTTCCCTGAACACTGACGGAAAAGCTTTTATTTCATCAACGTTATTATTAAGTTCTCGTGCATAATCACTTCTAATAAAAAATGCATTTAATCCTGTAGATGTTGAACCAATAAATTTATAACCTTTTTCTTCCCCAAGTGAAATCAATGCTGGCAGTGAAGCACCAAAATAAAGGTTAGAATGATGCGCTGATGTTCGCCGAAAATTTTTATCATATGGAACTGATAGTTTGTGTATGTCACCAAATACTGCGTTATATTCACAAATTACAATTACTGGTTTCACAACGTCTATCGCCTTCCATACCCAATAATCATTGCCATCAATATCAACACTTAATAACCCAATATCACCAGAGAATCCAGCATCAGAAATTAAACCATTAATATTATCTTTATCAATAAAGGCTGCATTTGCAGTTAAATCATAACGCCAGTATATTTTCTGTTGTTGTATATCCTGAACATGCTCATTAGAACCATCGAGTACTAAACCACGCAAGTTTCTCAAGTATAGTAACATTCGGGTA
>CAMYJG010000095.1 GCA_947258695.1 uncultured Ectothiorhodospiraceae bacterium
TCGTTCCCACAAAAATCTGCTTGTTAAGTATAACACACTATAATTCAACGAATTCATCATGTTGACATGCAATTTTGTCAGGTTAAACACCACTTTGGGTTAATCTTAATCACTCAAGCGCTAATTTACGTTATGATGTTATTGCAGTTAATGGTACCGAACAACTGAGCACCGAAGGTTACAGCAGACTTTGGTCTGCATGCAGAAAACACAATATTTCAACCTCACAAGCGTCTTTTACTATTTTTTATCTATGTGGCATATATTGGTAATGCGCTGTAAGTGCCTCATGCATACCAAAAAAAATACACAACAGACTTCGAAGCGAGATATCGAAATAGCCAAGCAGCGTTTTAAGAACATTTCGCCATAGGAGGTATAACATGACTAAAGATGAAAAGGTTACAGCATCCAGTGGTAATGTGTTTGCCGATCTAGGATTTGACGAAATTGAAGCGGCTAATCTGCGAATCCGTGCAATGCTAATGGCGAAGATCAATCAATACATTAATGACCATAAACTCACACAAGCAAGTGCCGCCAAATTGTTTGGTGAAAAGCAACCACGTATAAGTGAAATTAAACAAGGTAAAATTGAATTATTTACTGTGGATAAGTTAATTAACCTATTGGCCTGCATTGATTATCAAGTTGATGTTACGGTTCGCGAAAGAGCCGCTTAACCAACACCAACGATCACTTCATATATCTTTTACTGCGAAAATAAATCACCATCTTAAAAAGCCCCTAGTTAAAGGGGCTTAGGTAAGATATTTTACAAATATAGTCTTAGGTGTTTTTGAAATCGGTTAAATACACTCAAGAGCAGTTTTGATGCGACATTATGCATATCGTCAAGTTTCGCAATAAGTTCATCCCAGTTTAACCTCACAGCTGTAGCTTCCGGTGCAGTAGATCCATGATCAAAATCTAATATTGCAAACGGCGTCTCCCTTCTCTCCTGTTAATAACGCAAAAGTGTCGCGAGATCTCTTAGATCTGGAGGCTTACTCATATCTTGTTTAAACAATATATATGTCTTAAAGATCACACTAACAAATTTACTCTGATAGGTGTTTAGGTGACTCGAACTGATAAATTCACGTATATCGTCATGTATATTAAGCTGACGCAACCCTTTGTAATATTTGTGACTCTACTAACCTGGTATCTTGTAATTCCATGGGTTCAATATTTCGATTCCTGTAGGGGTAAAATCTTTGACGTTTCTTGTCACCATTTTCATACCATGAACCAATGCTGTTGCCGCTAGAATAGCATCTCGATCTGAACGTGGGTCTGGAATATGAAGTTTGGCGCAACATTGTGCTACCGCAGTATCAACTACCAGAATACGATCAGAAAATGCGGGCAACACATGTGCATTTAGCCAGGAACGGATTATTGCCCCTTGTACTGGGTCTCGTCGTTCAACCAAAAGCGTGCTTGTTTCAAGTTCCAGGACTGTAATAACTGATAAGTAGAGGCTTGTAGCGGAAACACTACTAGCCCACGCCACTACGTTTTCATCTGCTTTACCAGACTTCGCTTTTCTCAATTCAGAGACAACATTGGTATCAAGTAAATACATTACGACAATTCTGCGGGCCGAATAATTCCATTATTTAGGTGAGGTGGTTTAAAATCAATGTCGGCAGCATCGGGCATTGCAAGTAATTCGACAATACTTTCCTTCTTATCCGTGATCTTTTGATATTCCTCGATAGTCAATAAAACATGCGCCGGATGGCCTCGGTCAGTGATAAAGACTGGCCCTTTCAAAGCGGCTCGCTTTGCTTTGCTCACGTCTTGATTAAACTCTCTACTAGATACTGTAGTGACACTCATACTACACCTCAATTGGACATCTTTAATATAGGTATGTTGCTACATACTCGGAAGTATAGCAGACAAAATAGGCATGTACCTATATTATTTACACTAATCTAATTTATTAGATTTATAAATTTATAACAAAAAAAAGTCCCTATATCAGGGGCTTAAAAGGTATTCTTTATATTATCATTCCAAGGTGACTCCTAAAACGGTAGTTCGCATAGATCTCTGAAAGTGACCTTTAAACAAAGCATATCCTACGGTTTTAAAATGATTTATTGATATTTTCCTTACAACCAGTATTCGTTTATTAAGTTAACATAACTTTCATTAGCATTTTCATACCGCGTAATTTAGCCGCGATTTAAAACTATAAAGTTACTAATTTACAGCGTTGATTGTTTGCATATTGGAAGGCATACTTCCAATATGCAAACATATATAAACCGGATTCGAACAAGCGAAATAGAAAGCAGACTAACTCATATGCCTGCTGTCGCACTCTTGGGTCCGCGCCAAGTCGGTAAATCAACATTAGCCAAACAAATCTTCAAACACTTAGATAATGCAATCTATCTCGACCTTGAAAAACCCTCTGATTTAAATAAACTGCGGGACCCGGAGGCTTATTTTTCATTTAACACCGATAAACTAATTTGCCTTGATGAAATTCAACGTATTCCTGAGTTATTCCCTGTATTGAGAGCGTAATTGATGAGCGGCAACATAACGGGCAGTTTCTTATACTCGGTTCTGCTTCACCAGATCTAATTAAACAAAGTTCGGAAAGTTTAGCTGGAAGAATTTCTTACATTGAGCTGACACCACTGATTCAACAAGAAATAGAGATAAATTTACATAGAACCCTGTGGTTACGTGGTGGATTCCCCCGTAGTTTTCTGGCATCGAACGATAAAAACAGCAGTAAATGGCGTGTGGATTTTATTCGCACTTTTTTAGAAAGAGACCTCCCCCAGTTGGGAATTTCAATCTCCGCAAAAACAATGGAACGCTTTTGGAAGATCAGCGCTCACAACCACGGGCAATTATTTAACCAATCAAAACCAGGAAGTTCACTGGGCGTCAGTCACCATACCATTCGCAATTACATCGATCTCCTGGAACAAACTTTCGCTATACGGGCACTACCCCCTTACCAAACTAATTTAAAAAAACGAATCGTTAAATCACCAAAAGTTTATGTCCGGGATAGCGGTTTGCTTCACACCTTATTGGGTCTGGAAACACAAGAAGATCTTTTTTCACACCCATGTTACGGCAGTTCATGGGAAGGATTTGTCATCGAAAATATTCTGTCAGCATTTCCAGACTGGGACGCTTCATTTTATCGAACCTCATCTGGCAGTGAAATTGATCTAATATTAGAACGAGGAAAAAAAAGGATAGCCATCGAATGCAAAGCTTCTTCTTCACCGGAAGTCGGACGAGGTTTCTGGATCGCCTTGAAAGATCTTGAAATAGAGGAAGCTTGGATAATAGCACCGGTCAATGAAGCCTATCCCTTAGGCAAAGGTGTTACCGTAGCGCCTATCAATGCGTTTATGCCCAGGAAATGAACAAAGCGGAACCGATATAGGCTAGTAGGGCCAGTTTTACCACCTCTATACGTGAGTCATAATGACCAAACTCACAACAAGATGCCCAGGCATTTTTAAGCTAAGACATAAAAAAAACCTCTCACATCTTTACAAAATGGAGAGGTCATTTAATTAACTATAATTTTTAAATACAGATAGTTATATCAGTAATTCCTTTATCGTTCTTAACATTATGGTTCTTATGTCATTCAAAACGGTTAAATACGCCTGATACTACTAACGACTATTTTACAATTATATAACATGTTGTTTACAATGATATTTATATAGTTTACGGATTTTATATACGAATTATTTGTAAAAAACTCAGACCAGCAGGTGGTAATTCTTTACAAGGTACCCGCCTATCCTACGCGAAATGCTTTTCTAACCACCCTAAGCTCCACTTGGCAAAAATATCGTAAAAAAACAGAAAAGCTTGTTGTGTGATGCAAATTTGCTATAATTTTGAACCAGAAGTACACCATAATGACGAGTATTTTACCATGCCGAGAC
>CAMYJG010000096.1 GCA_947258695.1 uncultured Ectothiorhodospiraceae bacterium
AGTCTTGTCAGGCGCTCACTTTCATCATAGATGTAATCATAATATTGTTTGCGTTTTTCTTCATTTGTCCAGCCTTCACGTAGTATTTCACCATACATTCGAATGGAAGTTAACGGTGTTTTAAGTTCATGGCTAACGGCGGATACAAAATCTTGTTGTTGGCGGGCAAGAGTGATTTGTTTTAATCCCAGTTTGTATAATGTTAAGAATCCACCACACAATATAATAAACAGAATGATGGAAAGCCAGCTAATAATCAATCCTCCAGGACCAGCAGGTAAGTTATGAACGCTAAAAATAAGCTCTAATTCATCAAGTGTAGTAGAAAGTTTATTTTGTAATAGTAGAGTACCTTGTAAGTCAATATTTCCACGCGCGTCAATATTACTTGAGTAAATATTGCGTGAAGGCTTGCTGTCTAATATTGATAATATGTTACCTTTGTACGCAACAGTTAATTTACTGGTGCTTGAAACACTGGTTTTATAAAAAGAATCAGTAATAATGTCTTTTATAAAAATATCAGGTGTAATTAACAAACCCTGAATATAGCGTAAGCCATTTCGCCATACCTTCCTGTATAATACGAAGTGGCCACTTTCAAGTAAGCTAAACTCAAATGCATCTATTTCACTTTCGAACATACTTATTTTTAAAGCTTCGTCATTTTTTGAATAGTTAATTTTCCCTTTTTTATCGAGTGACTGGTAATCCGGCAATATATTACTTTCTTTTCTGCGTAGAAGTTTTTGCTGTTGTTCTTTTTTCTTAGAGCGCTTTTCTTGCTTCAAAATTTCAGCTTGATACTTCTTTTTAAGTTTCAGATCTTCGACCCGTTTTCTTGTCTTAGAGTAGCTATTCGTCTTTTCTGCAGGATAGTATGTATCTTGAGTTTGTAACTGGTCAAATGCGGCCTGGGGAGCTGCCGCTACAGTAGGGGACGGTTCTGAAGCTATTTTGCTTTCAATTCTGGACTCAGATATGACAGCTTCTTGCGGGACAGGAACTGTTTTTTCTGTTTCTTCGGCAAGTAAAGTACCACGATCCTTACTCTCACGTTTAGCAACAGCTGGTTGGGTGATGAGTTTATTTTGGCTGAGAAGCTGGTAAATTTGTTGATGCAATTTTTGCCGTTTCAGATTTTCTTCTACTGAAATACCAAAGTCCAGACTGTTTGCTGACTGATTATTGATTGAAGGTGGTAATAATGGGCTAGTGTATTGTCCGTTATTATCTATCTGAAAATAACCAATAATGCCTGGAAATGTTGAGTTGACGGGATACTTGGAGAGTGGCGAGCGTTGTAAGACTTTGCTGTTAATATTGTCGCCAATATTTAGAAAAGAATAATCAGTAAAAGAACGTGCACTTTCACGCTCGATAATTGTTTTGTAACGGTTATCGATACGTTCAGAGAGTTCTTCGGCTTGTAAACGATAATGATGGAACGACTCCCACTTTAACTGGCTATAAGCCTGCTTAATTAAAATTGCAGTTGGTATTGCAAGAGCAAGAAAAAAAAGACTTAATATTATTTGAAGTCGCCTCTTATTCCAGCTGGATAGTGTATTTTTAAACATATTAACCCGTTATTAACCTGTAACCTGCACCCCGTACGGTGGTTAAGAAAACTGGTTTAGCTGGATTTTTTTCGATTTTTCGTCGTAGTTTAGCAATATGGATATCAACGGTCCGGGTTTCCAGCTCCAGATTTTTTGCATAACCCCATAGTTTATGAAGTAACTCATCTCTTGCAACTGGGCGATCCGCATGATTAAAAAGGTATACCAGAATATCCATTTCACGACGGGTAAAATGTACATGCTTGTCATCGATTTGTGCAGATAAATTACGTGTGTCGATTTTCAGCTGATTGCATTTTTTATCATTAATACTAAGTTCGATAATATGCGTATCTCTATCAGTAAAACCGGAACGTCTAAGTACTGCCTGAATTCGTAATATTAGCTGGGCCACTGAAAATGGCTTTGAGACGTAATCATCTGCTCCAAGTTGCAGGCCCTGGATAATATCATCATCACTTGTTTTTGCGGTTAGCATAATGATGGGTTGTTCACGATCTTTTTGTCGAATTCGTTCACATACATCGAAGCCATTTATTCCTGGCAACATTATGTCCAGTAAAATTAAATCATATTTACCGGTTTTGGCTTTTTCTAGCCCTGTATTACCGTCTGCAGCAAAGTCAGTTGTAAAGCCGTGGTAGATCAGAACGTCAATCAAGCCGGTTCTAATCGCTTCTTCATCTTCAATAATTAATATATTTGCTTTATTAGTCATCGTATTCGATAGATTAGCAGTTTTACAGGCTAAAGTGATGCCTGATTTATGTAAATTTTATGTAAATTAACGCTTAATGTTTTTACATAAAGTGTCCTACTGAACCGCCATTTTTCGTCATAAACTTTTTCCTGAGATTATAAATTATTCGAAAACATTAGACTGCGTTAGTTAAGCAGTTATATATTTTTTGAGGTGAAAAATATGGCAATTATATCCCGAATTAGTCGGTTATTTCGTTCAGATTTTAACGCGGTACTGGATCGTATAGAAGAACCGGCATTGATGTTAAAACAGGCAGTACGTGAAATGGAAGAAGACATTCAATCTGATGTCAATAAAATGAAATCACTTGAAAACCAGTCTGCACATTCAAAATTAAAACAGCAGGAACTGGATGAAAGTATTCTGACCATCAACCAGGAATTAGACATATGTTTTGAGACAGCGGAAGATGAACTTGCTCGTAGTCGGCTTAAACGAAAACTTGAATTACAAGTTTACGCTAAAAATATTGCCGTTACCTTAAATTCAATACAAAAAAATATTGATGAGCTAAAACAACGTATTAGTGAAAACACATTACGCTTGCAAGCCATGCAGCAAAAACAAGAGTTATTTGTTCAGTCTGAACAAGTTGTGAGTGACGATGAATTTAAATCACAGTTTAATCATTCTGTTTCAGAAAGTGAAATAGATATGGCCTTTCTTAAGGAAAAACAGGCAAGGGGGCTGTCATGAAAAAAGCAACGTTTGGCGAAGGTGTTAACATCGCATTAATCAGTAGTGTTGCAGTCGCAGCCGTATTCACATTTATATCATCGTTCTTTTTTGGAACTGACCAGGTAATGCTGTTGATTGCAATGATTTCCTTTTTTTACATTATATACTTGTTTATGAGAACAAAGGAAAAAGTTGGTCGTGTTACTGTTATGTTGATCTGGTTTGCCATAACGTTGAGTACATTGTTGTTTGTCACATCAATATTATTGTTTATGGCTATCCAGATATTTCTTATTTGGCTATTCCGATCGCTCTATTTTTACAACAGTATTCTTTCGTCTTTGACTGACCTATTTTTAACTGGAATGAGTTTGATCGTCGCATTCTGGGTATGGTCTCATTCTGAAAGTATATTTTTAACTGTATGGTGCTTCTTCCTTGTTCAGGCGTTATTCGTATTTATTCCTGATAGCTTCAGTAAAAACAAAAAATCAGGATTATATGATTATCAGCAGCAAGACAAGTTTGAATATGCACATCGCGCAGCTGAAGTTGCCATCTCAAAATTAGTAAATAATCAGTAATTCACATTATCTGGAGGATAATAAAATGAAAAATAAAATCATCACTATCAGTCTTTTTGTTGCTACTGCCGTTGTAGTTGCTTTCTATCCATTAACTAATAAAACAGCCGGTGCTAAAGTTAATGTGATTTTGAATGAAAAACCAAAAATACAGCTGGCAATTTTACTTGATACAAGTAGTAGTATGAATGGATTGATCGATCAAACACGAAATCAACTATGGCAGGTGGTT
>CAMYJG010000097.1 GCA_947258695.1 uncultured Ectothiorhodospiraceae bacterium
ATCAGTTTTTCAAATTCATCAAATTTCAGTGGCCGGTTATCAAGCGCGGAAGGCAAACGAAAACCATAATTCACCAGGTTTTCTTTTCTTGAACGATCTCCTTTATACATGGCCCCCACTTGCGGCACACTGACATGTGACTCATCAATAACCAGCAAAGCCTCATCCGGTAAATAATCAATAAATGTCGGTGGTGGATCACCCGGTTGCCGTCCAGATAAATAGCGCGAGTAGTTTTCTATACCGTTGCAGTATCCCAGCTCCAGCATCATCTCGATATCAAACTGAACGCGTTGTTCAAGTCGTTGCGCTTCAACCAACTTATTATTTTCATACAAATAGGCGAGTCGTTGTTTAAGCTCGGCCTTAATTTGTTCAACCGCGTTTAAAATGTTTTCCCGAGGTGTCACATAATGTGTTTTTGGGTAAACCGTTGTCCGTGGCACCGTTTGAATCACTTCACCGGTTAACGGATCAAAGTAACTAATTTTTTCAACTTCGTCATCAAACATTTCAACCCGCACTGCATCTTTGTCAGAGTCGGCTGGGAAAATATCAATCACTTCACCGCGCACCCGAAAAGTACCACGCTTTAGTTCAGTGTCATTCCGTGTGTATTGCAGTGCAGTGAGTTTTTGCAGGATCTTTCGTTGACCGATTTCTTCGCCCCTATTTAAAATTAAGACCATTTCAAGATAAGAAGACGGGTCACCCAAACCATAAATAGCGGAAACGGTGGCTATCGTAATCGTATCTTTTCGCTCAAGTAAGGCTTTAGTCGCAGAGAGTCGCATTTGCTCAATATGCTCATTAATCGCGGCATCTTTTTCTATGAAAGTATCTGATGCCGGTACATAGGCTTCAGGCTGATAATAATCATAATAAGAAACAAAATACTCGACCGCGTTATTTGGAAAAAACTCCTTCATTTCACCATAGAGCTGCGCCGCCAGGGTTTTGTTATGCGCCATAATTAACGTCGGACGCTGCAATTCCTGGATCACGTTGGCCACGGTAAAGGTTTTACCCGAACCAGTCACGCCAAGTAATGTCATGCCCGATTCACCGGCTTTTAAGCCTTCAACCAATGAAGTAATAGCCGCGGGCTGATCGCCGGCAGGTTTGTAATCTGATGTGAGTTGAAAAGGCTTGTTCATTAAATCTGTTCTCAGGAACTCTATAATTTTTTTGTTTAAAAATAAGGTAACCTGCTAGAGATTACTTCAGTCATTTTATTCCTTCGTAATGACAGGAATAAATTTGTCATTGCGAGCGAAGCGTGGCAATCTCAAGACAAATGAGATAAAACTAAAGATTGCTTCGTCATACTTCCTCGGCAACTGCTCCGTGCGTTGCTCTACCTCCTGCATGGCCCAGGCCAGCTTCACAAGTTATGCTTTCACCTTCTCCATGCAGTCGTCGCAATGACGATGTGTTTTTGAATATGTATTATTTTTTCAGATTGCAGTATATTACACTCTTTAAGAGTCATGTTTAGAAACGGATGTGTGGAGAAAAATAACTTGGATTTTAAGCTGTCAGATCGTGTACAACGTATTAAACCCTCACCGACTTTAGCAATTACAGCGCGGGCTGCTGAGTTACGTGCTCAAGGTAAAGATATAATTGGATTAGGTGCAGGTGAACCCGATTTTGACACACCAAATCACATTAAAGATGCCGCAAAAAAAGCCATTTCAGATGGTTTTACCAAGTATACCGCGGTCGATGGTACTGCCAGCTTAAAACAAGCCGTGATTGATAAACTTTCACGCGATAACCAGCTCAATTACACAGCAAATCAAATACTGGTTTCTTGCGGTGGAAAACAAAGCTTTTTCAACCTGACACAGGCACTATTAAACGAAGGTGATGAAGTCATTATTCCAGCACCTTACTGGGTTTCTTATCCGGATATGGTATTACTTGCCGATGGCAAGCCGGTTATTATAGAAGCCGATATTCAACAAAGCTTTAAAATCACCCCTGAACAACTCGATGCAGCTATCACTGACAAAACCCGTCTAGTGGTATTAAATAGCCCGTCAAATCCATCGGGTATGGCCTACAACCAGCAAGAATTAGTGGCACTTGGCCAGGTTTTACTCAAATATCCACATGTTTTAGTGGCAACGGATGACATGTATGAACATATTCTGTGGGCAGATGAGCCTTTTACCAATATTGTCATGACTTGCCCTGAGTTGTATGACCGCTCGATTGTTTTAAATGGTGTCTCTAAAGCCTACTCAATGACTGGTTGGCGAATCGGCTATGCTGCTGGCCCCGAAAACCTGATAAAAGCCATGAAAAAGGTGCAATCCCAGAGCACGTCTAACCCTACCTCAATTTCCCAGGTTGCAGCTGAAGCGGCACTCAATGGCGATCAGTCCTGCGTGAGTACCATGCTTAGCTCATTTAAAGAACGCCATGAATATGTCTATCAACGCTTGAATGCCATTGACGGCATTACTTGCTTACCGTCGGATGGGACTTTTTACTCCTTCCCGGATGTACGTGGTTTTGTTGAAAAGATCGATGGCATTAATAACGACATGGAACTCTCGGAATACCTGATTGAAAATGCTGGGGTTGCCCTGGTACCTGGCTCGGCTTTTGGCTCTCCGGGCTACATTCGAATCTCGTTCGCAACCAGCCTGGAAGTGCTTGAAGAAGCCATTAATCGTATAGAAAACGTAATAAAGTGATTTGTAAGAAACCCCCTACAAAAAGTCACTAAAAATCCCTACAAAAATTTACTTCCAACTTTCAACAAAATTGCCCATTATATAACCTACAAGGACGTGGGGGGTGACATGGAAGTCTCTACTCACTACTTCGGCCATGGAGCTTGGCTGAAGTAATATTAAAGCAGTTTTGCCTACAAGGATGTGGGGGATAACATGGAAGTGAAAAACTATTGTCCCGGCCAGGGAGTTGGCTGGGGCAACCTTAACTCTCGTAATCACGGCTTTAGCTTGATAGAACTGCTTATTTCTCTTGCAGTTATCTCAATTCTCGCATTTAGTGTATTCCCAAATTTATCCGCATTCATTGCGCAGCAACGAAGTGTAGTTTTAACCAATACGCTGGCAGGTGCCCTGGCCTACGCACGGAGTGAGTCAATCACAAAACAGGTTAATATCATTACTTGTCAAAGTAATGATGGTAATAAATGTAATCGCTCAGGCGACTGGCATAATGGCTGGATAATATTTACCGATTCAAATGCGAATAAGCAACATGAGCCTGAAGAAACCCTATTACGGGTTTATCCTGCCGCTGAAAATGGAACCCGGCTCACATTTAAAGGTAGTGCAGGTATCAAGCATTACATGAAATATAAACCCACTGGACGGGCTCATCCGAATGGCTCGTTTCTCATTTGTAACCCGGACATTGGAGTAGGAAAAGCACTGATTATGACCCACTCTGGTCGACTACGATTAAGCAAAAAGCAAACGAATGGATTAGCCATAACTTGCAACTAAATCACATATTTTAATACAAACAATGTTGACCCGTGGGGGCCAGATCAGTACTATACGCCTCGATTCCCCAATAGCTCAGTTGGTAGAGCATAGGACTGTTAATCCTTGTGTCCCTGGTTCGAGCCCAGGTTGGGGAGCCATATTCCAAGCCAAACTTTAGTAATAGAGTTTGGCTTTTTTCATTTTTACAGGCTCTCACCAGGTCCACGTCCCAGGTTAACACACCCGCCAATTTTATTAAGCGCGACCGCCATGGACGGCGGGAGTACTGAAAATGCAGGAGCAATTTTTAGTGCTTTCCGCATTACCATGCGTTATCGAGCCCAGGTTGGGGAGCCATATT
>CAMYJG010000098.1:0-3779 GCA_947258695.1 uncultured Ectothiorhodospiraceae bacterium
TAACTTAACATCTTTCGCCCCATCCAAACCTTGTTGCAAGTGTTGGAAACGTAAACCATCATGAAACTGACGTTCAATCCCCCAATTCGAAACCCGTTTGCGCGTAATACGGTAAAACATCCAACCGAACCCACCCAAAACTATCGCTACCATTAATGTGCCAAAAGGCTCAACAATTAATAATAGAGTTGTAATGCCGATAATAACCAGGAGCTCAGAAATGAATATTTGTGCACTAGAGATTACCCCAGTAAATGCAGCTACTTCACCATGCACATTTCGAACTAATTCTGCTGAATTTCTTTGCAAATGAAATGTATAGGGTTGCCGCAAATATGAAGTAAACAATCGATCAGAAAGATTTACCCTTATATCTAAAGCAAAATGGGTTTGTTTCCATACAAGTAAAGCAAGAAAGAGATTTTTTATTATATAAGCAACTACAAGACTAAGCATAACAACTATAATCAATACAGTTTGAGATGGGTTACCCAGAAAATTAAGGATAGGCTCAATTGAAGGATAACTGGTAACCAGATCGCTTTGCATCATGATCGTTATTACAGGAATTATTAGACCAACACCGAGTGTTTCTAACAGCATCCCCACGATCATAAGAGAGAGTAATACCAGTGCCCCTCTACGTTCTGTTGGAGTAAGTAAATTATAAGTTTTAGTGTAGATAGATTTCAAAATATAATAATATAATTTGTTTATGTTATAGAGCAACACAGCATAATTTTGGAAAAAGTTAAGGCTATGTAGCTGAAGACAAATTATCTAACCTTGTGGATTAACATCCATTTTATTGATATTTTTTATCATTATTTCAACTGTAGTTTTTTAAAAAATCCTGATAAGCAAGAGTAAGTCCTTCTTCCATATTAATTTTTGCTTGCCAACCAAGATTATTTAAACGACTACTATCCATTAGCTTTCGTGGTGAGCCATCTGGTTTTGAACTATCAAACTCTATTTGCCCTTTATAACCAACAACATTACTAATTGTTTTAGCGAGTTCTGCAATTGTGAGATCATGACCAATACCAACATTAATATGACTAAGCATTGGATGAGTATGTTTGTCATATATTACTTTATCAAGATTCATGACATAAGTAGAAGCAGCAGCCATATCATCAACATAAAGAAACTCTCTTAATGGTGTACCTGTACCCCAAATCTTCACAGTAGGTGAATTATTAGCCTTAGCTTCATGGAATCTGCGTATCATTGCAGGAATGACATGCGAGTTTTCGGGGTGATAATTATCACCCACTCCATATAGGTTTGTAGGCATAACACTTCGATAATCCACACCGTGACTTCCACCATATTGGCGATTATAACTTTCACAAAGCTTTATACCTGCAATCTTTGCTATGGCATAAGGTTCATTAGTTGGCTCCAGCAGACCTGTTAATAACGCGTCTTCACTCATAGGTTGCTTAGCTAGTTTTGGATATATGCAACTTGAACCAAGAAATAATAGCTTTTTAACCCCATTGTTAAATGCTGCATCAATAACATTTGCTTGAACCATTAAATTGCTATAAATAAATTCTGCCGGGTAAGTATTGTTGGCATGTATACCTCCAACTTTAGCTGCTGCAAGATATACTTGATCTGGTCTTTCTGTTTCAAAAAATTTTCTAACTGCTTCTTGATTAGTAAGCTCAAGTTCGTTGTGAGTACGAGTTACAAAATTTGTGTGGCCTAGTTGCTCTAAAGTTCTCATTATTGCAGAGCCAACCATACCACGATGTCCAGCAATGTAGATTTTTGGTTGAGTGGTCATAACCGCCCATCTACCTCATCTGCAGAAAACATATACTTAATATCGCAGACAATATGCTCACTTCGTCCAAAGTTCCTAATCTGTTTTATTCCCATTTCTTTAAATTCATTATGCGCAACCACCAATATAATTGCGTCATAACTATCTTTTTTTGGTACATCTATTGGCAAAATATTATATTTGATTTTTGCTTCTTCCTTGTCGACCCACGGATCATAAATATCTATATTACAGTTTAAGTTTTCAAATTCTTCAATCAGCTCAACAACACGCGTATTGCGCAGGTCAGGGCAATTTTCTTTAAACGCTAACCCCATAATGAGAATATTGGAATCAACCACATTGATACGATGTTTAGTCATTAATTTAATAACCTGGTCAGCCACATAACTTCCCATGCTGTCATTCAAACGTCTACTTGCAAGAATGATTTCAGGATAAAACCCCACTTCACTCGCCTTGTGAGTTAGGTAGTATGGATCTACACCTATGCAATGCCCACCGACTAGTCCAGGTCTAAAAGGTAAAAAGTTCCACTTTGTTCCCGCTGCTTTAAGGACCTCTTCAGTATCAATGTTCAGCTTTTTAAATATCAACGCCAATTCATTAATTAACGCAATATTAACATCCCTTTGTATATTTTCGATAACCTTTGCTGCTTCTGCTACTTTGATGCTACTTGCTTTATGAGTTCCTACAGTAATGATCGTTTGATATAAGGCATCCACTTTATCTGCAATCTCAGGTGTTGAACCAGATGTCACCTTCATAATATTAGTAACATGGTGAGTTTTATCACCGGGGTTTATTCTCTCAGGGCTATAACCACAATAAAAGCCTTCCGTAACTTGCTTATCATTATCTTCGTGGATGTATGGTAGACCTGAGAATTCTTCTAAAACTGGAACGCATATTTCTTCAGTTGCACCTGGGTATACGGTTGATTCAAAAATCACAATATCATTATTATTAAGAAGACGACCAATTGTTTCACTTGCTTTAATAAGTGGAGTTAAATCAGGATGTTTATGATCATTTATAGGGGTAGGAACAGTTACAATGTAAACATTGCAGTCATGTATTTCATTCGTATCTGTTGTAAAACGAAGTTTCGTAGCCTGAGCAAATTCACTGTCTTCGACTTCTAGCGTGTTATCTTTTCCATTGTTTAATTCTTTTACTCGCGTTTTATTAACATCAAAACCGACAGTATCTATCGCTTTACCAAACTCAATGGCGAGAGGTAAACCAACATAGCCAAGGCCAATTATTGCAATTTTATTATTCATATTCTGATGTTCTTCTATTTGTAGTATGAGTTATACCATTCCACAAAACTTCTCATACCTTGCTCAAGTGTAGTCTCAGGTTTGTAGTCAAAATCCCTTACCAGGCCTGTTACATCCGCATAAGTATCAGGAACATCACCAGGTTGTAATGGCAATAACTCTTTCTTTGACTCTTTACCTAATGCATTTTCCAATGCGGCAATATAATCTTTGAGTTCTACAGGATTGTTATTGCCAATATTATAAATACGCCAAGGCGCATAACTCGTAGCTGAGTCAGGATTATCCCCATTCCAATCAGAATTTGGTTGTGCAGGCTTATCTAGCACACGAATAACACCTTCTACAATATCGTCTATATAAGTAAAATCACGTCTATGGTTGCCATAATTAAATAGTTGTATAGGCTCATCATTTACAATCGCTTTTGCGAATTTTTGCAACGCCATATCAGGCCTATCCCACGGTCCATACACAGTAAAGAAACGTAGCCCAGTAGATGGTAATTGATATAAATGACTATATGAATGAGCCATCAGTTCATTAGCTTTTTTTGTAGCCGCATAAAGACTGACAGGATGATTAACATTATCGTGCACAGAAAAAGGCATTTTAGTATTACTACCATAAACCGAGCTTGACGAAGCATAGACCAGATGTTCTACATTATTATGACGACAACCTTCTAAAAT
>CAMYJG010000098.1:3845-6847 GCA_947258695.1 uncultured Ectothiorhodospiraceae bacterium
CGATTTGGTTGGTTGTCTTTAAATACCTGGTCTACAACCATTTTATCAGCTATATCACCTCGAATATGTGTATATTTTATATATTCGAGTTGTCTTGAAAGTCTCGCTTCTTTTAGGTTAGGGTCATAATAACCATTATGATTATCAATCCCTATCACTTCATCTCCACGCTCTAATAATCGTAATGCTAATGCGGAACCAATAAAGCCAGCGGAGCCGGTTATTAATACTTTCATATCTGTCTTCTTAAAAATAATTATTCATTTAAATTTTATATAATTTAAATACGCTACCGCCCTACCGTGCTTAAAAGCAAGTATAAGTTGTAGTTCTCAATGTGCTTCCTTGCACATCTTGCCATATTAATTGGAAAACTAATTAAGCTATTTCAAGCTCATGTACACTCAAAGTTACTTGAGTGTTTTTACCAACTATATCAAGTAACACCGAAACACGTTCAGCGCTTTTCATTTTCTGAAAAATTGCTTGATAGCCTTCAAATGGACCATCTATAATTTCTATTTTATCGCCATGGGCTAATTCTTTTTTATCAAAGGATTGCAAACCAAATTCATCCTCATTGCCTTTAAGATTATCGATCATTATTGCCGGGACTTCTGCAGGCATACCACCAAAACGTACCATCCCGGCAACACCAACCGTTGAACGTATGGGTGCCCAGTTACCTGTTTCTTTATCGAGAGAAATAAATAGATATCGAGAAAAAAAGGCTTCGGTGCGTTTTACGTTTTTTCCATTTCGTCGACGTGAATTTTGTACTATAGGAAGGTAGGTTTCATAACCCTGGCGCAATAAATTTTCTTGTGCCTTAAATTCAGATTGTGGTTTAGTTACAACCAAATACCAGGAACGGCTTTGTTTGGTAAGAGGATTCATTCTCTTTCATCCTCTAGTTCAGAGGCTTTAGCCGCTTCTACTTTTAAACTTTCAATTTCTATTTTAATTTTTTCGTATTCATTTATTTTTCGTTGTAGAAATCGGTATGTTACTTCAGCTTTCTCTTCTATTCCCTTAGGAGTGAGAAAATAGATATAAGCGCTCTTCTTTTTATTATTATAAAAATTCTGAAACTTTATAAACCCTTTATCAATTAAAGCCTTAAGACAATAATTCGTCTTACCAAGGCTCACCCCCATTTTTTGAGCAATTTCTCTCTGATTTAAATGCGGTTCTGCTTCTATGAGTTTGAGTAATTTATATGTAATTTCGTCCTTCAATTGAGCGTGCCTATTTCTGTTCAACACTTGAACAATATCACAAAATACAGAAAATACAATGATTTAGTTTATATTGAAATATAGTTTTACTTGATAGGCTAAAGGCTAAACAAACACCAAAAGCTAAAAATTGTTTTTAAAATAATTAGACCTAATTTTTATAAGGGAACTGTCAGACTGATGATTCTGCCTCTTTCACCCTAGTTAGAAATTCTTTTACGAATACAGCTCCAAAAGCAAAAAATATACCTAGAACCAAACCAAGAATCGGGATTAATAATTTTGATTTTTTATTAACTTTCGCTTCAGCCACAGTCTTAGATGGGCCATCTATAATTTTTGTTGGAGTAAATCTCATAATGTTTTTATAATTTGAATTTAACCCATCATTATGATTTTTGAATAAGTAATTCGCTAAAGTCATTAAGACTTTCTCATAATCAACTAAATCAGTTGTTTTTGTTATTTTAATAAACAGTAGCTGAGACTTTCTAGGAGTCATTACCGATATTGATGAACTTTTTAATACACTACCCTTGGTTTTATTAAATTCAGCTACAACCTTTGGGATATAAATATTTTTAACTTTTTCCAGAGCATTTATCGCACTATCAATTCTATTATTGTGCCCATTTGCTCTATATATTGTTCCAATCTCTATCCACATGGAATATTCAGTGATAGCGCTTGATATTTTATGACCGTTTTCTTTGTGACTGGTTGGTTGGAACTTGTAATATGTAGCTAATAATGAGATTAAAAAGCTTGCGAGTATAACTACAAAAAATAATTTTCTATTACGCTTTACTGATAAATAAATATCAACCAAACTGACTTCATATTCATTATTCCCAGAATGGATTTCTTTTTTATCTGAATTCATTAAATTCTCTTAATCTTCAATTTATTTGTAACTTTATTTTTTTATACATAAACAATAACACGTGAATAAATTAAATCAAAACTACTTTATTTTAATCAACTTTTTTATTTCACTAGGAGGCCATTGTATACAAAACCATAATTTGTCCTTTCAACTTAAGTTAAACCCAGTTGCCCTTCTTCCAATTTTTTAATTTTATCCCTGATATTCGCGGCTTCCTCGAATTCAAGGTTCTGAGCATGTTTGTACATTTGTTGTTCAAGCTGCTCGACTTTCTTATTCAGTTCTTTTGCTGTTAATTCTCCATACTCAGCTTCTTCTTCGGCTACCTTGGCGTAACGCTGGGTTGATTTGCCATAAGCGCCTTCCATGATATCCGCCACTTTTTTATTGATGGTCTGAGGCGTAATACCATGTTTTTTATTAAATTCCATCTGCTTAGTCCGTCGACGCTCGGTTTCATCGATGGCTTTTTTCATGGAGTTGGTGATTTTGTCTGCATACAAAATAGCCATCCCTTTCGCATTTCGGGCAGCACGCCCGATAGTCTGAATGAGTGAGCGTTCTGAACGTAAAAAGCCTTCTTTATCGGCATCCAAAATAGCCACTAATGTTACCTCGGGAATATCCAGGCCTTCACGTAATAAATTAATGCCAACCAAAACATCAAAATTACCCAGACGTAAATCACGTATAATTTCTATACGTTCAACAGTATCAATATCGGAGTGCATATAACGAACGCGTACCCCATGATCGCCCAGGTAATCGGTGAGATCTTCTGACATGCGTTTAGTCAGCGTTGTCACCAGTACCCGCTCACCTATTTCAGAGCGTTTGTTTATTTCTGATAGCAAGTCATCTACCTGTGAGGTGGCTGG
>CAMYJG010000099.1 GCA_947258695.1 uncultured Ectothiorhodospiraceae bacterium
TACTAATCCTTCAGCTGCCATTCGCTCTAATGTCGTTGTACGTACGGTTCCGGCATCGATTTTTCCATCAAGAACAGCGTATACGATTTTATCCTGCGGAAAGCCACTAAATTCGAGTAATGAAAAATCGCTGAAAGGATCAATATTGTGTTTCTTTAACTCCATCCAGGCCATTTGGAATCCACCAAATGCTTTTTTCTTAACGCCCATAAATGTTTTATTCTTTAAATCTTCCAGAGTCTGGATATCATCCCGGTCATGGCGAGTGAATATAATTGCGCTAAATTGGCTTGAGATCTTATTTTGTTTTTTTACCTTTAGAGTCGCAAGCCGACTAACGCCAAAACGGGCTTCAAGAAAAATATAGTTACCCGGATTAGTGATTATAAAATTAATTTGATTATTCTTTACTGCTTCAATGGTCTCATTAAGATTGAGTGGTTTCAGAATAAATGTATGTGCAGGGATTATTATATTCAGGTAATTAATGGTAGGTTGCCACATTTCACGGGTGACTTTCTCACCCCATATTGCGAGCACGCCAATATGAACCTCTTCTTTCATCGCCAGGCTGCTTTGCGCGAACAATAGCAGCAGAGCGAATACAAGATATCTGAAGAAATTTTGTTGTTTTAATACAGGCACAGGCCTACCTTTAACTGTGAATAGTTATTCTTATATATATCGGGTAGTTTGAAGTGGACTTTAGAAAGTAATCAGGTAAAAAAGCGGAAAATTGTTATATTTTTTAGTATCTTAGGTATTTCTAATCAATTTCTTCTTCTTCTAATGGGATATCCAGTGTTTTTTGATTAAATTGGGTTAAATTAAGCAGGGTTTCTTTGCCTTTATGGTTAATTTTTCTGATCCTGACAGGCAAAAAATCCAGTTTTTCTGCACACCAAAGGGTAAAACGTTTTGATGTTTTTGGGTCGTAGTGTTCCATTTTCAGGGTAGTTATTGTCCCGTAATTAGTCGTTAAGTTCTCTTTCTCAATAAATTTAATATGATACGTTTTAAGTTTATCTTTTTCTGCAATGGTGTACTTCATCTCTCTTAAACCAGATTGCAGATCATGCATGATAGCAATGGTAAACCCAAGTGTGTCGTGCAGGTTATTGGTTAAGGGGTAGATTTCATTAGTATGTGAGTTATGCAGTTTTTCCTGTTTATTTAGATGTAATTGATAATTTTTTATTTCATTATTCTTTTTTTCATTATAGCTATATGAAAAAAAATTCAGACGTTGATCTTTAAATTGTAGTTTGCTTTCTTCGTTAATGGTTATGTCATAAAACCAGGCGGCGATTCCTTTAGATTCGGCAATTGATGAGAATGTGAGAAATTGGTTACCCGTACTTAAACGTCGAAGTGACTGCCCAATATACATCTCATTATGATAAAGCGCATAGCTTGCGATGAAATCTTTTAGTGGCGTTGAATAGCTCGGGCTATAGAGTAAAAAACCTAAGATAATAGTGATGAAATACTGCATGCTTTTATTCAGCCTGGTTTATTTTGTTCTCTGCAAATAGCCTTATAGCTTGAGGATAAATCCGGTGTTCCAGTTCATGCACCCGTGCCGCCAGTGTTTCGGCAGTATCATTATCCTTAACCGGAGTTTTTGCCTGTAATATGACCGGGCCATCATCCAGTTCAGGGGTAACAAAGTGCACACTACAGCCATGTTCTTTCTCCCCAGCATCGAGTGCACGTTGATGAGTATTTAATCCTTTATGTTTTGGCAACAAAGAGGGGTGAATGTTCATCATTTTATGAGAAAAATGTTCAACAAATTCATTGCTCAGGATGCGCATGAATCCTGCGAGAATAATTAAATCGGGTTGATAGCTATCAATTAACTCTTTTAGAGCTGCGTCATAGTCAGAGCGCTCTGAATAGTCTTTATTGGACAATACATGGTGTTGTATATTAGCTTTTTTGGCGCGTTCTAATCCATAAGCCTCTGCCTTATTACTGATAACGGCGACAACCTGGGCTGGTAGATCGTTATTGTTTATTTCATCAATAATTGCCTGCAGGTTGCTGCCATTACCGGAAATTAATACGACCAGGCGTAGCGGTGTAGCAGGCTTTTGCGACATTATTGAATTCGAACCGCTTCATCATTTTCTTTTGATTCTATGTGGCCTATCTGAATAGCCTGAATCTGGTTTTGTTTTAAGATTTTAAGTGCGGTTTCGGCATCACTTTTATCAAGAATAAGCACCATACCGAGTCCATTATTAAAGGTACGGTACATTTCTGAATCTTCGATATTGCCTTTATCCTGTAACCAATCGAAAACGGCAGGGCGCTGCCAGCTATTTTTGTCGATAACAGCACAAGCATCATCAGGCATAACCCGTGGAATATTCTCTAACAAACCTCCACCTGTGATGTGTGACATTGCATGAATATCGACTTTTTCTAGCAAAGCAAGAAGGGGCTTGATGTAAATGGTCGTAGGTTCGAGCAAACGTTCACCTAACGTTGCACCATCAAAACTCTCACTTAGATCAGCATTAGAAACCTCAATGACTTTACGAATCAGTGAATATCCATTCGAGTGTGGGCCGCTTGAAGGCAAACCTAGCAAAATATCGCCTTGTTTAACTTTTGTACCATCAATAATTTTGCTCTTTTCAACCACGCCCACACAAAAACCGGCTAAATCGTAATCATCTGCCTGATACATTCCGGGCATTTCAGCTGTTTCACCACCAATCAGTGCGGCATTTGATTGTTTGCAGCCTTCTGCAATCCCAGCCACAACATCTTTTGCCGCCTCAACATTAAGCTTACCTGTGGCATAATAATCAAGGAAAAACAGCGGTTCTGCGCCTTGAACAATCAGGTCATTGACGCACATGGCAACCAGATCAATACCAATGGTATCGTGTTTATTGAGATCCATCGCAAGTTTCAGCTTGGTACCAACACCATCCGTGCCTGAAACGAGAACCGGTTCCTTGTAACGATCGAGTGGAAGTTCAAACAATGCACCAAATCCACCCAAACCGGCCATCACACCGGGGCGTTTAGTGGCAGCAGCAAGCGGTTTAATATGCTCTATCAGGTTATTGCCTGCGTCGATATCGACTCCGGCGTCGCGGTAACTAAGTGATTGGTTCTCAGATGGTTCTTTTGTAGCCATTTTTTTTGCACCTGTGGAGGCTTGCTCCTGAATTAAGGATCAATACTGTTATAATGGGGCGGTAGTTTAACAATTCAGACAAAGGCATGGAATGAAAATAAGAATAAAGGGCAGAAAGAATTTAGCATTTACGATATTTTTGCCGTTGATACTGGCTATTTTACCTATTACTGCGAGTAATGCGGATATTGTTCCTCATCTCTATGAGGCAGAAGTACCAGTAGAAGGGCAAGGCCGTGAAGAACGTGCCTACGTGGTTCGCGATGCGCTAAAAGAAGTACTGGTCAGAATTTCAGGACGCAACGAGGCTGCTGCCCTGGCTGAAGATGAAACACTGGTCCCATTGCCAACGCGTTATATTCAGCAATTTCGTTATCGAAAATTCAAACCTGATGAAGTCATTCCTGCTAACCCCATTGATGGAGCAAAACCTTATACACAGAAATTGTGGTTGCGTTTTACAGAAAAGTCGGTCGGCAAATTATTACGCCAGCAAGGATTTCCTGTTTGGGGTAAAACGCGTCCAGCAACCCTGGTCTGGTTGGTGGTTGACGACCAAAAGCAGCGTGTATTAATTGGTAATAGTACACCTCACAT
>CAMYJG010000100.1 GCA_947258695.1 uncultured Ectothiorhodospiraceae bacterium
CAGAATATATCTCACACGACTACGAATAATTATTTTTTCTTCGTATTGTGATTGTATTTTTTGTTTAAGCGTATCCAGATCCTGCCTTGACAAGGTATCTCGAGTTAAAATATCAAGGTCAACAATATTTTTGTCCTTAGTATGAGTCAACCTGACGTTACGAATTATTATGTATTTATCGTTTACTAAAAATCGTTCTTTCTCCATATTTTTTTGATACGCCAGAGTATTAACAATTTGATTGTACGAGAGATAGAGAGGAATCGTGATGACAACCAGCGAAACCGTTACAAACAGTAGTCCCCGTTTATTTCGAACGACAGATGAGTACCCAAGTATTCGAAAGGTAAAAATGGCGGCCAGAATAATACCAATCAGGTTAGTGCAAAAAAGCAAAAAGGCATATCCGAATAAACTAAAATCAGTCTGGCCTAATCCTACTCCCGCTACTGCAAGCGGCGGTACGAGTGCAACCGCAATTGCCACTCCAGCAAGCGACTGCACCACATCTTTAAATGACTTAGAATAAGCCGCGGCCACACCAGACAGGATTGCTACCGCTAGATCGAGGATGGTTGGATTTGCACGTCCTAACATTTCCGGGGTAACCGGCTTATGCGGAAACATTAACGCTATCACCGTAGAAACCACTATGGCAATCCCAATACCCAATCCTATTTTTTTTACCGAATCATCAAACAAAATTTTGTCATATCTTAGTAATGCCATAGAAACAGATACAATTGGACTCATTAATGGCGCTAACAACATAGCCCCAATGATCACGGCTGCACTATTCAGATATAAACCGAAAGTGGCTAATGCTGTACTTAGCAACATTAATACAATATATGTCGAATTTATTTTTGCATCATCACGTAATGAAATAAATAAATCCCGAAAACGATCTTCTGATGCATAAGAAAAAAACGGGATTTTCTTTCCCACCGACTTTAAAAGCTCCTGTTCATCAGGAATATTATCAATACGGATTTTTTCTTTGGCTACAGTGACATTTTCTTTTTCAAGCCATGCGCCCAGATTTATTCTTACTGCATCTTTAACCGTTTCACATCGTACCGGTGTTTGGGTTTCGCTATTGCCATCTATAAAAACCGAAAGTTCAGTGTCAGATTCAATAGTGATCTGACTGCTTTTTATATAACCTATACCGCTAGGTAATTTCTTTTGCGCCGCAGTCCGATGCCAGGTTTGGATTAAAAACTTAAAATAATTTATTATCGAATAAGGAGATGATATGACGAGGGAAATCGAACCATCCCTTGCCGAATTATCACTTTGAATCAATTTTGAAGCCAGACTCTCTTTACTATGCTGCAATATCATGCAGCCGCTCGCTGCCGTGACGACTTTTTTTTCATTGGCGGTTATGAAACTAAATCTAAGTAATTTCATACCCTTGAATTTATTCCATGCCTTAGCAAAAAAACTTATCAGGTTTATGTCACTGGTTTCATCCAGGAGGGGAACGCGCCCGATTGAAGCTTTTGACAAGACAATGATCCCATTACAGGTAATAAGATCCATATAAGGCGCATCCTGTCTAAGCGCTAACTCAATGTCTTTTTCAATATCAGTATCCAGCTCGAGCGATTTTATCAAGTTCCTTTGAGATTCCATTGGAATGATACCAACGCTGAACTTATGCACGACTGCCAAATTTAATACTGATTTTATTTCATTGAGCGGACCTGAAACGACGACATGGTTAAAGTCTTTTAATAATGCATTAAAATTTTCAGAAAAATCTTCGAACGAGGTAGGTGTGATCAATGTGCCAAATTTGTTACTCGTTAGCGCATCGATAAAATGTTGGCACTCCTGATTGTAAACAAACAGCGCTGATGGCATATAAGCTTTTGTCGGTGTTTCGTCATCAACCATTTGATTAAAACCCATATATTAAATGATTTTAATATCTTTCTATTTTTGTCAATTTACTTAGTTACCAGTAAACCGGTATAACTAATTACTCGCTTCTTCTTGCGAATCAGTACCTGTACCCAATAAGACTGAAATCCATCGAGTTGACTCTTTACTCTCCAGAGCCAACTTAACAAGCATCGTCAGGGGTACTGATAAAATCATGCCCATCGGTCCAAATACCCAGCCCCAAAAGATTAATGACAGAAAGACCACTAGCACGGAGAGTCCCATTCCTTTGCCCATCACCCTGGGTTCCACGACGCTACCAACAATAACATTAATGGCTAAATACCCAATCGCTGTTCCAATTGCAGATGCGACACCGAATTGAATCAATGCCAATAATACCGCTGGTACCGCAGCAATGATGGATCCGATGTTGGGAATATAGTTAAGTAAAAAAGCAAGCAAACCCCACAATACCGGAAAATCAACCCCTTGTATAACCAGTAAAATAGTGACTAAAACACCGGTAGCAAAACTGGTAATGGTTTTAAGCCCAATATAACGTTGCACACCACTCAGAAAATGATCGACGTAATCAAGATTCATGCTACCTTGTTTGGTGATGGCTTTTAGTTTTAAGGGAAAACTCGATGCTTCCAATAAGATGAAAAGCACTGTAAAAATTATCAAAAAAGCGTTGGTAAATAAATTACCGATCCCATCCAGCAGTTTATTGACCATACCAATGGCCGAGCCAGGGTTAAAGGCTTCACGAATCCCAGTACTGGAAACCTCAATACCCAGAGTTGCCAGCCAACTTATGAATCCATTAAATTGCAACTGCAAGTTTTTCTGATAGCCCGGTAATGCCTTGCTAAACAAATCAATCGAAGTACCAACGGCCAGCATCAGCAGAAAACCCGTGAACAAAACGGCAAGCAGGATAATCAAGACCGCTATTACCGATGGCACTTTATGTCGCGTCAACCAAGATAATAAAGGTGAACAAATGATGGCGATAAAGATCGAGAATATAAACGGCACGATAATCGCTGAAGCCGCCTTCATTCCGGCTATCACCACCACCAGCGCGGCCAGCGTGACCAGAATGGAAGTCGTTCGATAAGTAGACTCAGACATAAGTGATATCATTCTTTATTGTTTTCGTTCTTAGTTAGTTTAATTCTGAACGATTACACCGGTAAGATCATCTTTTAATCATCGATTGTATGATGAAAAAACAACCATAATTAAAACCTAATAGGGGTATTGTGATGGTATTTCGGTTTGATGCTTTCACTAGTAAATACCTTGCCTACTGTTATTTCAACACTTCCGGTAAAAGGTGTCCTTGTGAAGTTGACGGTGGAGATAAGCCTAAAATATTGGCAATGGTCGGGGCCACATCCACCGGATGAACCAGACGATGCACGGTATTGGGTTTAATTCTGCTTCCGGCGAAAATAATCGGCACGTGGGACAATTTTCTACTGATTACAAGCGTTTGTTTAATCAGTTACCATCGACGACATTCGCGCAAAGGCGAACAGTCAATTTCAACAAATAAACCTTACTCTACCCCAAGAAAAAAAGGGAAAGTCAGTTCAGACTTCCCCTTTTATCACACTCTCTTTCGTCTTACTCGAAAAATAATATCGAATTATTTTGGAATTTTTTTCAGCATCTGGGTCACGGCATAATCTAATCGTGCTTTTGTCGTGGCAATATCCGCATTTTTTTGTACTTCGGCACCGGCACGTCCTAACCACATTACAAATTCCGTTTCAGGATCGGAAAGGATAATCAGTAATGCCCCT
>CAMYJG010000101.1 GCA_947258695.1 uncultured Ectothiorhodospiraceae bacterium
ACGACTTTTATTTTAATTTTTCTGTTTTTTAGCTACTTAACCACGACAAGCCTGGCCCTCGCTGCCCCTGCCCTTGTTCCAGCACCGCCACGTATTAATGCCAAAGCTTATTTATTAATTGATCACCATAGCGGTCATATTATTGCTGAACGTAACGCAGATATAAAAATAGAACCAGCCAGTTTAACCAAGCTAATGACGACCTATGTTGCTTTGTATGAAATTGAGCGAGGTGGTATCAGTCTGGATGACCAGGTAAAAATCAGTGAAAAAGCCTGGCGCATGGGTGGCTCACGCATGTTTGTTGAAGTAAACACACATGTTTCTGTTAAGGAGTTATTAAAAGGATTGATTATTCAATCCGGCAATGATGCAACAGTTGCCCTGGCTGAACACATTGCAGGTAACGAAGCCTCTTTTGTAGAGCTGATGAACCAACATGCTGAACGTTTAAACATGGTTGCCACTCACTTTAATAACAGTACTGGTTGGCCGGATAAAAATCATTACACCACGGCACGCGACCTGGCAAAACTGAGTCGTGCCACGATTAAGGATTTCCCAAAACATTACTCAGCCTACAAAGAAAAAGAATATACCTACAACAACATCCGCCAATACAATCGTAACCGTTTGTTATGGCTCGACAACCGTGTTGATGGATTAAAAACCGGACACACCGAGGCAGCAGGTTATTGTTTAATTGCTTCGGCAAAAAATAACTCGATGCGCCTGATTTCAATTGTTACCGGTACCAACAAAGACGAGGCACGAATTGCAGCCAGCCGTAAACTGTTAAATTACGGCTTCCGCTTCTTTGAAACCACGTTAATTCACGAAGCCAATACTGAAATAACAAACATGCGAGTATGGAAAGGTGAAGAGCAACAGGTTTCGCTTGGTATCAATGAAAGCCTTTATATCACTATGCCAAAAGGATTGAGAAAGAAAGTTAAAAATAATATTAAAGTTGAAGCGATGATTGAAGCACCGGTTAGCGAAGGAAAAAGTTACGGCCAACTTAATATTATGCTTGGTGAAAAACAACTGGCTAAGCGTGAGCTAGTCGCTCTCTCGTCAATTAAAGAAGGCGGAATCTGGCGTAAACTTGTTGATAATATTAAATTGATGTTTCAATAATTAATCTTAGGAACTAATATGTCATCGCAGCTTGTTTACTTAAACGGCGACTATATCCCACTCAATGAAGCCAAGGTCTCAGTACTCGACCGCGGTTTTATTTTTGGTGATGGAATTTATGAAGTGATACCCGCTTACGGTGGCAAGCCACTTCGTTTTGAACATCATACGCAACGCTTGCAAAATAGTCTTGATGCGGTGCGTATTTCTAACCCGTTAACTAATGAGCAGTGGTTAGAGATTATTAACAGGTTAATAAGCGAAACCGATTCTCAGGATCAATCTGTTTACCTGCATATTACCCGCGGTGTTGCTTCACGTGATCACTCTTTCCCGAATCAAACAACCCCAACCGTGTTTGTTATGAGTAATCCACTGCATAGCGTCGATCCCGGGTTGTTAGAAAGCGGCATTAGTGCTGTCACGCTTGATGATTTTCGTTGGCAACATTGTAATATCAAAGCTATCGCTTTACTGCCAAATATACTGCTACGCCAGCAAGCCGTCGATAAAGGTGCGGTAGAAGCCATATTAATTCGTGATGGGAATATGACAGAAGGTGCAGCAAGTAATGTCTTTATCGTTAGTAATGGCATTATCAAAACACCGCCAAAAGATAACAAATTATTACCCGGTATTACCCGTGATTTAGTCGTCGAGCTGGCTCAAACTCATAATATGCCAGTTGAAGAAACAGACATCAGTGAAGCAGAATTTTTTGCTGCCGATGAAATCTGGTTAACCAGCTCAACCAAAGAAGTACTGCCCGTTACTAAAGTTAATGATCAAGTTATTGGCAACGGAAAACCCGGCGCTGTATGGCAAGACATGTATCAGAAATACCAGGACTACAAAGCAACCTTACGCGCCTGAGACAAGTAAAAACAGTTTTATACCACTTGTACTTTGACAATTTGAACCTATATTAACTCTCATGACAAACGAATCCGACGAACTCTTTAACTTTCCCTGTGACTTTCCGATTAAAGTCATGGGCCGCTGTGACTGTGAACTTGAATCCCTGGTTGTTGAAATCGTTAACAAGCACGTTTCCGACCTAAACGAAGAGGCAGTTAAAACACGCCCCAGCGGTAAAGGTAACTTCATGTCCGTTACCGTCATTGTCAATGCTCATAGCCGGGAACAACTGGACAACATCTACCTCGACCTGACTGCACGCGAAGAAGTATTAATGGCGTTGTAACGTCTGCAATCGCTGATGACAACTACAGCAGATAAAATTATTGTTCGTGACCTGGGGTTGCAGGAATATGAACCTGTCTGGAAAGCGATGCAGCAATTCACCACGACAAGAGATGAATCAACCGTAGATGAATTATGGTGCCTGCAACACCCCCGTGTTTTCACAATGGGACTCAATGCCAAAGAAGAACACCTGTTAAATGTTAAAAATATCCCGGTGATTAATATTGATCGTGGCGGGCAGGTCACCTATCACGGCCCCGGTCAGCTTGTTATCTATACCCTGCTCGATCTTGAACGACTCAATATCGGAGTTAAAGCCCTGGTTAGCGTGATAGAACAATCTATTATTAAACTACTAAAACAATACGGCATCGAGGCACACGGAAAAGAAAATGCTCCAGGTGTTTACGTAAAAGAAGAAAAAATTGCAGCCCTGGGTTTACGCATTAAACGCAATAAAAGCTACCATGGTTTATCGCTGAATATCGATATGGATCTTTCACCGTTTAAGCAAATTAATCCATGTGGTTATGCCAATATGGGTGTAACGCAATTAAAAGACTTAAATTCTTCGATATATTTAAGCAATGTTAAAACCGACCTGGTTTCAAAATTAAGTTATCTACTTGGTTATAAAACCATTACCTACGCAGACGATAAAGTCATTCCAGAATTACAACCAGCATAAAATTGTGAATGGTAAAGGTAACGAACCCTCATATTTAAGCGTCAGCTTTCGGCCAGAAGCAGTCACTCAAGATCTTGCTTCTTATGATATGAGTCACGATGTTTCGTACATACAGTTTGAATCCAATCTTCCCATTTCTTTATATGATCGAAGGAATTATCAAATTCAAATTTTGCAAATGTGAATCTAGCAGAATCACCTAATGCTTTTGGATCCAGTGACTGGATACTTTGCACTAGTTCAATATATTCATCTTTGGAAATTTTAAATGGTGTCCATTTAGCGCCTGGGCCCATTCCACCATCAGACCCTCCCATAAGCATATATTCATTCATAATATGCAATGGAGGAAAAATACCACAAGCTCCGAAATAAGGAATATCATAAACTAATGTTGAAAGAGGAGCCTTTCTAGACTCAGGTTCAAATCGAAATTCATACCTTTCATATGAAATGGTTCTCATATCATTACCATAAAGTATCGAAGAAAATAGTAATAATGTAATTGCGTAAATTGTCTTGCAATAAGTCATTTTTTCTTAATTTTCAATAATTATGAACGTCCGCTTTGGGATGCGACTTCAACCGGTCGACGCAACACATGCACTAAATCGTTCTGCCGGTGTTTCAAATTCTAACGTCTCACGTGGTCGTTCATTTAACTGACGAGCA
>CAMYJG010000102.1 GCA_947258695.1 uncultured Ectothiorhodospiraceae bacterium
AGCTCTTCTGCAGCGCTTGAGATGTAGTGTTTTCGGGCTTTGGCTTGATAGAGATCAAGATGATCAATGTAGTGGGTTTCGTCGTTGCGCTTGACAAGTAGGTTGATTTTTAACTGATCTAGGCGGGTGTTGTTTTGCAAACCTCGAACGCGATAATAACGGCCACCACAAGTTAAACTGACGTCGGTATCAGTAACGGTGAGTGGTGAAGACTCCGCGTTGGGGTGCCGTTGTTCAGCAGCACTTTCAGCCACCTTAGCAGCTAAGGAAGGAAGGGTTGAGACTTGAGTTTCCACTGCGTGGTCATTTGACAACGTCAATGGCGGTGCACCTAACATCGGTTCGGCTTTTTCTATGACTAAGGCTAAGCTTTTTTTCGTCGGTGCCATCTGTAATGCAAAATCATTAACATCCATATTTTTCGGAAAATTGATTCGGTAACAATGGATGTTTTCTTTACTAAGCTTTTCTGCCAGTTGATTAGCAGCTTCATTACCGGCTTTGTCTCGGTCGTAGGCAATGAGAACATTTTTGATCGCGTTTATTTTGAGATGGTTGAGATGATCGTCAATAAAGCCACTGGTGCCATAGCTGGCGGTAACATGTTTAAACCCATTAACCCAAAAAGTCATGGCGTCAATGAGGGCTTCGCATAGAATCAGAATTTTGGTGTTATGGAAACCCGCCGGATTCCACACACCGGCATGAGAACCCGGTAAATACAGATGTTTGGGGTCGGAGTATTTTTGTATGCGTCGGCCATAGATACCGCATACGGTTGTATCCACGTCGTGAATTGGTACCACAATACACCCAGCAAAATGTTCATAACCTGAGGGTTTTAAGGCACCGCTGGCTTGCAGTAGTTGACGTTGCTGTTTGCCGGTTTTTGTGTGTTTAGCGGCTAAGATGGACGTTAAAGATTTATTGCTGTATCCGAGTTGGAAGGTGTTGATCAGTTCGGAGTCGTTGATACCGCGAGTTTCTAGATAAGCTAAGGCTTCGGGGTTATTTTTCAAACAGGTATGGTAATAATCGACAACACCTTGCAAGGCGGTTTGTTGGTCACTGTGGGTGATGTTAGCGACTAGGGAAGATTGAGCCGTTGGTGTTGTCGTCGCTTGGGGAGGATGATTCGCTATCTTACTGTGTTGTTCGATATGCGCAACAGCGGCTCGAAAATCTAGGCTCTGGGTTTTCATTACCCAGTCGATTATCGAACCGGATGCTCCACAGCCAAAACAATGATATAGGTTTTTACGGGGGGTGATTTTGAGTGATGGAGTTTTATCATTATGGAAGATACAGGACATCACATAATCATTGCCTTCTTTTTTGGGTTCGTAGCCTTCGCTCTCTATCCAGTTGAGGAGTGAGACAGTTTGTTTGATTTTGGTGATTTGATCATCTGGTATACGGCTCATTTCGGGGATTCCTCCAAAATCTTGTCAATACACAATGTAGCTATTAATATGCTCGCATATATGTTATCTTTCGGCAAGCGTTTTTAAAGGAGGGGTTATAGTGGCTTTATTTCAACAACAGGTTTTGCTTACTATGGACTTTCCTGATCGCTTAGTGGCCTTACGTAAAAATAAAGGTCTCACCCAACAAGCGTTAGCCGATTTGGCGAGTGTGCATGTCGCGCAGATTCGACGCTATGAAGCTGGCGACTCTCAGCCAACACTGGATGTCATCCGTAAATTAGCGATTGGACTCAGTGCCAGCGCTGATATGTTGGTTTTTGATGAAGATGAACGTGGGCCTAATGATGAACTGAAGCTTCAGTTTGAAGCCGTTTCTCGTCTAGAACCAGAGGAACGCAATATTATTAAGGAACTCATCGAAGGCATGATCATTAAGTATGAGTCCAAGCGCTGGAATAAAGTGATTTAACGCGGAGGTTTGTAAGATGGAACAGATTGTTAATTTACATATTGAGAAGTTACCAGAAGGCGTTTACTTGGCAACCTCTGATGAGATTCCCGGTTTAGTGGCACAAGGTCGCACTGTTACTGAGACGTTGGAAATTGCTCGGGATGTGGCTAAAAAATTATTGGAAGCACAAGCTGAGCGTCAAGCTCAGCCTAACCTTAAAACAACCGAGGATTCTTTTGATTACCCCCTTGTGATCGGCCGCTAAATGGGAAGATTAACGGGCTTTCGTTATCGGCAAATTGTTAAGCGATTAAAAAAGTTAGGTTTTGAGTTTGATCGCCAGGCGGCTGGCAGCCATGAGATATGGATTAATGTTGCGACAAGCTGTTATACACCGATTCCTAATCATCCGAGAGTGTCAACTTTTTTATGGCTGCCCTACTAAATGTTTTATTTTATTATGGATGTCCTCGTAAACGTTTAGTACCCTATGTGTTATGGGAACTCTATTAATAATAGCTTACCAGATTCGCTTATGGGTAAAGTAAAATTTATTATTTTAATTTCTGTTTGAATTATTCCATTAACTTCTTCAAATAAAGCAAACTTTAATTTATAGTTACCGTTTGGTAAATCATATATCTTCTGATTCTGATTAAATAAATATTCCCTAGTTGTAAAGTTAACTGTTCTTTTATACAGTAGTGAATCTACCTCGATAATTGTACCCGCAAAAGTCAAATTAGATGGATTAAGTGATACTCCATTTTTTCTAACCTCCCAAACAATTGAAATGTGGCCTTTATCAAAATTAGGTAAATTTAATGATATCCCTGATTGATTGGCCGTGATATCACTTATTTCTTGAAAGATGTAATACTCTGGATCACCATAGCGCGCTGCAACAACCAATCTATTAATACCAGTATTGTCAACAATCAAACTAAATTCACCAGTTTGTTTATTAGTTTGAGTTCTCCCAACTATTTTAAATTCTTCATTTGCTGAACCACCGGATAAAATGTCACCAAATTGAAATACCATAACTTGAGTGTATGCTGCATCACCAGAGATATTTTTAACTATGCCGGATATTGATATTTGAGAAGCACTGACATCGTATATACCAATTAACAACAGAATTACCGCAGCAAAGTATCTTTTAAATCTAATACCAGTAAAATTATTCATGGTTGGTACACTCCTTCAATAATTAAATCTCCGTTTAGTCGTTTAGTATAATGCTGTTCAGTAATATTTAACATTAATTCAACAAATATTGATCCAAAATTGCCTATTCCAAATTTAGCTACAATGGGTGCTAATAACTCAAATGTGTAGCCCTTTTCTACTACAAATTTTTGAAATTCACTCACTATCAAATCAACAGATAGTTGTCGATCTTGTGCATTAAGTGAGTTATTACATTGATAAAATCCCTCGGCTCGTAAATAGTTCTCAGCTAACACGTACAAAAACATTACTTCAAAACTTTGTTGTTTCTCATCAGCGGCTCCAAATATTGGTATGTACCTTATAGCATTTGCAGGTAAAGATGTTATCTTTCTATATTTTAGTGTTTTCCTATGGGCGTCTGCCCACACATTATTGCTACTAATAGATTGCAACGAAAAATCCACAATCTTGTTGGTAAAAAAGTTATTAATGCACATATAATGACAACGATTACTAAACCCTGCACTTGGGCCTTGCTGCCGTACCAATCCATTCCTGATTCGTTTACAAATCTCAGTGGCAACCATGTTTTCCAAATCTATATACCATTTAAATCCTTCATCTTGAAA
>CAMYJG010000103.1 GCA_947258695.1 uncultured Ectothiorhodospiraceae bacterium
CCTAATCAATTCGAGCAATTCAAGGCTGCTATCAAATCAATGATGATGGAGCAGTTTTTCACACGAGAAAATTTATCGCAATTAATCGGCATGGAAGAAAAATCGGCGAGTCGTCTGATCGATCTCGACCCGGTGCTGGATCAAGTTGATTATGATCATGTGTTTCAACGATTACTGGACGCGATTATGGAGTCTTCTTTTGGCAACATGCTTGGCATGCTCGGCGGCGCTGAGGCGCTTGAGCCATTGCGTGATCCTTTTGCTGAGAAAATCAGGGAGTCCTTAAAAGAAATGGCTGGTTCTGAAACCGTTCAGCATGCCTTGGTATCGAGTCTTGATAGCCCGGCGATGAGTGATGATATTCTTAATCATATTGAGCAGATGGTCGATAATCGCTTGCAAGAATTAACGCCTGAACTGGTGAAAGAAATTGTTCAAACCATGATCCGTAAGCACTTGGGGTGGCTCGTGGTATGGGGTGGTGTATTTGGTGGGGTAATTGGTTTGTTGGTTAGTTTTTACCGATAACAATCGATTTTATGTCGATGTGTGATTTGTCGCCTAGTCAACAACGGGTTTTCTCAAGTCTTTTTTTCTACCCTGTTTGGTTTTGTTATCCAGTCTTTTCTTTGTCGCGCTCTTGCTAGGGCGTGTAGGCTTACGTTTTTTTCTCACAATGCCTGCGTTCTTAATTAATTCCTTTAACCTGTCCAGGGCATCCTGTTTGTTTTTTTCTTGCTGTCGGTATTGTTGTGCCTTGATTATAATGACACCATCCTTGGTAATTCGACTGTCTCGCAGTTTTAATAGCCTTTGTTTGTAGAAATCAGGCAGGTGCGATGCGCGAATATCAAAACGCAAATGAACAGCAGATGACACTTTGTTGACGTTTTGTCCACCAGCACCCTGAGCACGAATAGCGCTGATTTCCAGTTCGTCTTCTTGAATGCTGACATTATTGGAGATGATGATCATAACGTATAATGCTTATAAATCAGGCTTATCCATACACACATAGATAGGAAGTTTCCTGGCTGACAACGGCATCAAAAGAGCTATTAGCTGCTACATAAAAAGATTCGCCAGCCTGGTAGGTTTGTGTGGTTTCGCCTGCCAGTGTGATAGTCAATGTGCCGCTAATCACAGACATTTTTTCCTTTTCCGCCGTATTGAAGACATAATCACCCGGAGCCATGACGCCAATGCTGGCAGCTTTTCCGTCGTTATCGAATGCAATTGATTTTACTTTACCATCAAAGTACTCGTTAGTTTTAAACATGTTGATTTCTCATTGCTAATATTTATTAAAGCCGTTATTGGCAGTTGGATTCTACCGCAGTAAAAATCTTTTCTATATTATTATTTCCTGATATAACGAGCAAAAATTGTTGGCTTAATGAATTATTTTTGAAATTCTATTGATTTTTTGAAATTAATGAGACATTAACAATATTTGTGCTATAGTTCTTCATGAATGCATGTCATTCAAGTCTTGTCAGCGCGATCTATATTAGGTTTTTTACTGTCAGTTGCCTTGTTTGTTATGCAGAGAAAAGTGTTTATTAATTTTTTTGAAAGGTGTTTTTTATATGGCAACTGGTACTGTTAAATGGTTTAACGAATCAAAGGGTTTTGGTTTTATTGCTCCTTCAGATGGAAGTGCAGATGTATTCGTACATTTTTCTGCAATCAATAGCGAAGGCTTCCGTACACTGGCAGAAGGACAAAGCGTCAATTACGAAGTGGAAGATGGTCCAAAAGGACCGCAGGCCAAGCAAGTTACAGTTAACTAAGTCTTAGCCTTTCCGGTCTTGTATAAACCCGCGGTTTACTGCGGGTTTATTTTTTGCTCTAAATGTTTTGTATCGATTAACATTTCATAGTATTTCTCGTAAGATAATGATATTAATGTAAAAAATAGTTAATATTCATTAAGCATTTTTTAAATGTTCAGTTTTTTCTAAACTTGCCGTTAACTTGTTTATGTACAATTGTCTGTGGAGTATTCAAGCATGACTGATGATGGCGTTCTTTCTACTAGTGGTTCATCCCTTTCCTCTCAGGTATTAGCGACACAGCAACAAGTCACTGTTTTAAAAAAACAGCAAGATGTAGACAAGCTCGAAGGTGAAGCCCAGTTAAAACTCCTTGAGTCTGTGCCAACGGCCAATTCAAGGCCCGACCCCTCGGCGCCGATCGGATATAACGTGAATGTAACTGCGTAAAGCAACCATTTGCCTGGTTGCTGCTCCAACTAGCCATTATTTAACCTGGATCCTTAGTCGTAGCAGTTCGATTCAAGCGCTCTGAACCCTGATGCAGTCCTGTTGGGGCTAGCGCTCATTCTGTATTTTTCTTTGTAGACCCCTTCCTAAGTTAATGATTAATCGTCATTTATAGTGCTATTTCAGTAAGTGCTAATGTGTAAAAAGACAGCTTTCAATGCATTTTCTATGAGTTTGGCTCATTTTTATAACTAATGTCTGATGATGGAGTGCTTTCATGGTCATATAAGTGCTATTACTGCATGGAATGGTTTTGTCAATAACATAAATATTTTTAACTTACAAGCCAGTTGAGCCTTTTTTATACACAGAATATATTACTAATTTTCGTGCCAGCACAGATTGCGTAATTAAAATGACACAGTGAATTTTGCTTATTATAAGTTATTGTTTTATATGCTTTATTACATTTGTGCAATATTTAAACAATTTAACAAATAAGGTGTGTTTTCGCGGGTTTGCGAGCTTTTCCCGCACGGTATCCACAAAGTTATCCACAGGTTCTGTGGAAAACCTTATGCACAGTGTTTAGACAATTACTAGCAAAAGTTTGGAGGAGGCTGGCATATAAGCTTGAGTCGCATATTTCTCTACTTTATTTAGTCTAAAATAGCCTCTTAAAGATAACTTAAATTTAAAAATTAGAGTTTTCAATAATTTAGCTGTTGACTGGTTTTGCAGGTTCTTATGTATTTATAAGGTAACGATGACTCGTAGTGCATCGAGTCTTAATCTCGAAGTCGTTTGCACTTTTTGCAGGGTATCGCGTTGCGCCATAAAAAACTGAATTTCGTCTTCACGTACATTGGGATTGACCTTTTTAAGAGCCTTTAGACGATTTATCTCAGTCGTCAGCTTCATTAGTGCAGGTTCGAAGGTTTCAGTCACTAGATCAGGTAAGCAGGATTCTGCTAATGCCTCACAACTCGAGACCATGCTGCGAAGGATAGGCGTAAATCCCTGGATGACTTTGCGGGCTGTATCCGTTTTAATTTTTTCATGGTGTTTGCTAATAAAGTCAGCTGAGATTTTCTCGCTGAGGTCACGGCCTTGTTGGTTAATCAACAGACGAACCATTGCTGGAATAGACTGCGTGTGTTCCAGACTGATGTCACCGACACTTTCCAGGACAAATAAAGTTTCCAGCAACAGAGAGCCCGCTTTGATACCGGTGTTTTTTACAGCCACGCAGGCTGTATTGCCTGATTCGCTGTACAATATCAGGTCGGTTGCTCCAGTTATCATTGGATGGTCGCGAGTAATAAAGTGGATGTCTTCGTTAGTCAGGGCGATGGTCCTGTCGCAGGGTGTCGA
>CAMYJG010000104.1 GCA_947258695.1 uncultured Ectothiorhodospiraceae bacterium
CCTCCCTCCCTCCCATATTCAAGAATTAGTAATTGACTATCGTAAGCAATCGCTTTCTTGCGCCGATATTGCTAAGCGCTTAACTGCAGAAGGCTATAAAATTTCTGAGCGCACAGTAGAGAATATTGTGGCCGATGCGCAATTTCCCAAATTAATACGACGAAATCATATAGCGCGAGGCTTAACCGAAGCGAATGAAATGATTGCACCCAGTGCAAAGCCTTTAAATTGGGATGAGATCAAACCGTTCACACTCGATTGCCCGGTAGCAGGTGTGTTTTTCTTTTTACCTTATATCATTGAATCAGGCATTGTTGATCTGGTTAAGCAATGCCATTTGCCCGAATCAAGCGATCTTGATGCGACTCACGCTTGTTTATCTATGCTATTACTAAAATTAATCGGCAGTGAACGTTTAAGCCACATTGCCGCTTATGATCACGAGCCTGCTTTAGCTTTATTTGCCGGACTTAATGTGTTGCCGAAGTCAACGTATATGACGACTTACTCTTGCCGTACCTCTGAACTCATGTTATCAAAATTTCAATCTGAAGTAGTGTCACAATTTACATAGGTTTATCCAACCTTTTATGAGGCTGATTATATTAATTTAGATTTCCATTCGATACCGCATTTTGGCACGGAGTCGGAAATGGAAAAAGTATGGTGTGGCGCACGCGGTAAAGCAATGAAAGGTGCGAATACCTTATTAGCGCAAGATGGACAAAGCAACGCAATACTGTATACCCATGCGGATATTCTTAGAAAAAATGAAGCCAAAGCCGTTCAGCAGTTCAGCAGTTCATTTCCTATTGGAAGAATATTAAAAGCCAAATTACTGAAACACTGGTGTTTGATTGTAAGTTAACAACCTACGCGGTTTTGGATGAAATTAGCCAAGATCAAATTAAATTTATCACATTACGGAAGCGCAATAAAAAATTACTCGCCGACACACTAAAAATACCCGATGCTGATTGGGTAAAGATAAAATTAGATATCCCAAAGCGGCGACATAAAAATTGCTCCGTTTATGATACAACAACCCTGTTACCAAAATGTGAAAGCGTATTTAGGCAGATAATAATCAAAGATCATGGTCGCGCCGAACCCACTTTCGTTATCACAAATAATCATGAGCTGCCATTAAAAGATATCTTAGTGGTGTATGCAAAGCGTTGGCACATCGAGAATAAGATTGCGGAGTATCCTCTTCATAACCCATGGAGCCCAAAAACAACAAAAATCAATTGCACCATAAATCCTCAAAAATAATAGTTGAAATTTCAACGCATTAGCGTAATGATATCATCTCATATGGATGCGAAACTAAAAACACAACTCAAGGACTTGAAATTTGATTTTGATCAAATTCGAAATGACTCTGCGCGCGATGATGTCAACTTATTACTCAATGGAATTGAACAGTTTTCGCATGAGAACGATCACCTGACAGATGAAAACCAACGCCTAAAAGGCGAACAAGGTAAGCCCACTATCCGCGCAGGAAAAAAGGATGGTGACATTTCTTCAGTAAAAGAACGAAAAAATGATCTACCCCCTAAGAATAAAAAGTCCAAAGCGAAAAAGCATAAAATTACCGTTCATCTCAAAGAAACCTGCAAAGTAGATTTATCTGAGCTGCCTGACGATGCCGTTTTTAAAGGCCATGACTCAGTGATTGTTCAAGATATCGTGATCAAATCGGAGAATACTGAATTCGAGCATGAGGTTTATTACTCACCATCGCTACGCAAACGGTTTATCGGTCCACTTCCGCTCGGTTATGTAGGTGAATTTGGACCAGGAATAAAAACCATCGTGTTATGTTTATACCATGATGGCGTCATGTCGCAACCGGCGATTCACCGATTATTGACGACAGTGGGCATCTGCATTTCGGCTTCGACTATCTCACGCATCATTACCGATGAAGGGTTGATATTCCACCAAGAGAAAGCCGATATATTCGCAGCAGGCAACAGTCCACGGATTACCAACATATTGACGACACCGGTGCCAAAGTTAATGGTAAGAATCACTACACTCACACCCTATGTAATCCTTTCTATACAGCGTATTTCACTTGTCCCAAGAAAGATCGATTAACGCTTTTAGCCATATTGAGCGAAGGCGAATTAATGTTTCATCTTAATGAAGAAGCGCTGCAACTCATGATCGAACTAAAGTTGCCTGAAAAACAGCGAGCGCGCATTGCACCTTTACTCCAAAGCGAACCCATGAGTCGTATCGAAATAGACGAGCAACTCAACATATTGTTTCCCAATCTCAAAAAACACCATACCCACCGCCGCATTATTCTAGAAGCATGCGCATTAGTGGCCTACAAGAAAAGAGATGATCTAATTAAAATACTGGTTTGTGATGATGCACCGCAATTTAAGAGCATAACCGAGTATTTGTCGTTGTGCTGGGTACATGAAGGGCGACATTTTAAAAAGCTCAAGCCGTTTATCGATGCAAATCAAGAAAAAACTGATGCTATTATTACTGACTTATGGGGATTCTACCGGAAGCTTTTGGCGTACAAGCAAACTCCATCCGAAGTGCAGGCTAAAGTACTTTCAGATGAATTTGACACATTATTTACTCAAACAACCGGGTACGATTTATTGGATGATCGCCTCCAAAAGATCCATGCAAAAAAAGATAACCTGCTGTTGGTGTTAAAATATCCGAAGCTTCCATTACATAATAATCCAGCAGAACTTGGTGCGCGAGTGCAAGCACGTAAAGGTGACGTGAGCCTTCAAACCAAAAATGACAAAGGAACGAAAGCTAAAGACACCGTGATGACCATTGTTCAAACGGCGAGAAAACTGAGCATTAACACGCTTGACTATATTCGAGATCGGGTTAGCTTAAACTTTAAAATGCCGTCTTTATCTTCCCTAATTATATCGCGCTCGCAAGAACAAATTAATAGCAGTTAACTCGCCCGCTAGGTAGCTTGCCCTGGAATATGAAGAAGATACATTTATATCATAATTCCTTATTAAATTGCTCTTCCTCGAATTCAACTACTGCTTAGAAAAAACACACCGCCAGCATGACACGCATATTATTTAACCATTTTCAGTATAATTGGAATTTGAAACGCGATTAATCACACTCACCTATACGAAATTTGATTTTACATTAAAAAAATCTAAATCATGAAAAGTTACAAAGGATTATGGCTGCTAATACCATGTCAATTCCAGTTGATGCATGTAACAATCTATGGGTACTTCAACTTTTTCAGGCTGACTCTAAAACAGGCACTAGAGAATTTACCACTAATTGCATACAATTAGAAAAACCGCTATACAAAAGAAAATGAAATGCGTTTCACTACCCATAGATCATGGTTTAATGAGATGTTAAGCTCTTAAATATTGATTTGAATAGGGAACCTTTTACACACTGATGGTTTATTTAAATGGAATAGATTTGCGTTACACCAGCTCTACTTTGAAAATTTAATCATAAAAATTTCCCATATTTATTA
>CAMYJG010000105.1 GCA_947258695.1 uncultured Ectothiorhodospiraceae bacterium
TCTGGAGATTTCCCATGGGTCAATTACCTGTATCATCACCTGAGCCCATTATGGGAGCCTGGAAGACGATACATGGGGGGGCGTGTTGCACACTCAGTGTATTTTACAATCATTCCTGAAATGGGGTTAATGGGCATTATTGTTTTTGTTTCGCTTGTTAAATTAATATATAACAGATACAGGAATGCAAAGAAAGCGTTAAAGAATGCTGTGGAGACAAAGGAACTTATTATGATAAGGCAATTCTATAAAGCAATGATTGTTGCCTTGGTTGGTTTTCTTGTATCTGGAGCATTTATATCTGTATTATTTTATCCATTCTTCTGGCATTTGCTATCTCTTATGATGGTTACTTTTCATGTAACCAATAATCAATTTCTTGATAAAGATAACAATCCCATTAATTTTCTTTCTAATAAACATAAGAATATAAAAATTTGAATAAAGAGTATCTTTATTTATTGATTTTCCAGAAGATTATTGGATGTGATCTGTTATGAGTGGTTCAGAAAAAACAATAGAACAGAAGACCCTTGAAGGTGGTAGATCTTATGTTGTAATTAGTGTGATTAGCCAGGCTATATCATGGTTGTTTACTTTCTGGGTGATTCGTATATTAAATCCAGTAGACTATGGTCTTATGGTTATGGCATCTTTTATGACCTTATTTGTGCAAGTATTTGGGAATCTTGGTCTTGGAGCCGGTATCGTCCAGCGTAAGGAAGTTACGCACACGGATTTGTCTAGTGTATTCTGGTTTTCAATTTTGATGGGCTGCGGTTTATCAGTTCTTGCATATTTTCTTGCGTACCCAAACTCACTGATATTTGAAAATAAAGATCTTATTCCTATCACGCAATTATCCGCAATTGTTTTTTTGGTGACATCTGTTGCTACTGTTCCTCAGAGTATTTTAAACAGGAATTATCGATTTAAAGATGTGGCTAAGGTAAATATGTTAGCGGCCTTTGTATCTAGTGTGGCCAGCGTGATTTTTGCGTATGCAGGTTTCGGGGTCTATACGTTAATTTTAACAACAATTATATTACATATTATTAAATCGATTGGCTTCTTATATAAGTCAGAATGGAGGCCGGATTTATATTTTAATTTTATTGTAGTAAAGGACTTTTTGAAATTTGGCGTTCTTTTGTCGTTTGCAGATGCATTTACCAGGTTTTTGCAACAAATGGACATGTTAATTATTGGTAGATTATTTTCTGCTTTACAGCTTGGTTATTATAGTACTGCTATTTCTATATCGAATATGCCTATAGATAAGATTTCACCGTTAATTAATCCGGTGGTTCTTCCAATGTTTTCGAGAAAACAGGATGATAAAGAAAATCTTGCTAACGTTTATACGAAAATATTAACTTATTATCTAATGATTATTTCTCCGATTTATATTGGTGGATTTATGATTGCCGAAGATCTTATCTATATATTTCTGGGAGAAAAGTGGAGCGCCATGGCGTTTATTTTAGAAGCATTTTGCATAATTAATTTAATAAAAGTGTTTTCATCGTTTCATAAGATATTGTTAATAGCAAAAGGTAAGGCTAGATCTATATTAACGTACGATATCATTATGTTTGTTGTACTTGTCCCTAGCATTTATTACGCTGCAATCCACAAGTTTGAGTATGTTGTCAATGCATGGCTGATAGGGCTACCCATTATTACCATAGCGTGGTTGTTGTATGGTTTGAAAAAGTATGAAATTGGATATAAAAGGTACCTGCGTGCAATATTTTCTGGTTTGTTAGCCTCCTGTGTTATGGGCTTGTTAATGCAAGCTGGTCAGATATTATTTTTGCCAGAACCAGAATTGAGAAAAATGGATATATTTTATTTGCTGGCTCAGATGGCTTTTGCAGCTTTAGCTTACATTTTGGTTGTATATTACTTGCAACGTGATTTGTTGACGAAAGCAGTTTCAACATTGCTTAAAAAATAAATGTACCTCAAAAGATGTATCGTCACCGATATCTTTAGCTCATAGAATAATGAATCTCAGCTGTTTGAATACATTATTTTTTTAATGCTGAAAGCTGATTAACCCTTTTCCAAAAGCGTTTTGTATAAACTATATGCTTAATCTGTGCTGAACTTATCTTAAAAAGATTCTTTATGTAAGATAATTTTCTATCTTTTATAATTGCCTTCAAAAGTGGAGAGAGGGATGAAATCCACCTGGAACGCGAGCATCTTGACTCGGACTTAAATGGTTCATTTAGTGTGGCTTTAATTCCAATGTCAAGAAAGTTCATTCCGTCCATTAATGATACATGTACGCGCGCCCAGTAACGAGGATTAACTTCTATTAACATTAGCTTACCGTCAGATGCTCTGATGCGCATATCTATATTTGTTGGACCTGAATAACCGCTCTCATTTAGAATCTTGTTGCCTAGCTTAATCACGTCATCATTTTTTACAAAATCAGTAAAGCTCAGTTCAATATCTTTATCATAAAATTCTGTTCGCATTACTGAAGAAGCGAGTACTTTGCCATTAACTGAAAACCCGTTAAAGTCAATGTCCACACCATCAAAGAACTCCTGTATTAAGGCCGGGAAATACCCATCCTTTTTATCACTTGGTCTTGAAAGAAATTCATCTAAATCCTTTCTGGACTTAACAAATACTAACGTGCTAAAGCCTCCGGCCCCAAGTATAGGTTTGATTAGAAACGGGAAATCAATGCCAACATTGTCAGGATTTATGTCATCGACTTTTTCTACTAAAATTGATTCAGGGTGCGCAATGCCGTGCTCTTTACAAAACATATAAAAATTATATTTGTTGTCCAATACATCGACTGACTCTTTTGTCGGGCAGGGAGTTATTAGCACATGTTGTTCTATCTGGCTTCGATGCTTGTCTATAACAAGTAGGCATGCAATGCTAACCGGCAATAATATATCAATATTTTCTCTGTCAATAATATCTACAAGTTCATCGGCAAGTGCTTGAGAATCGTCTGATAGCTCAAGCTTATTATTAAGATTGATAAACTTTTTGCACATGGGGTGATATTGAATTGTTTGATTGCGTTCAATATTACCAACAACATAGAATTCATATTCACCACTTAAGCCGGCACAATACAGGGTGGTTCTGGCTTCTTCTTCACTCATGAATAGAATGCGCTTCATTATTGGTTTCCTCGTTTATTCGAATTTAAGTAGTATTGCGTTTTCGGATTAGTTTGGTTATGGTTTTTTGCAAAGCCCATAAAATATTCTGTAATCGGAATTTTTTCAGGAGGTTTTTCAGGCCAATGGAAAAATAAAACGAGAGTGGCGGCAAAAATGCAAACTTCCATGACTTCATAAATGATATGCGCCATATAATATCTGAAAACCACTTGTTATTAATGCTTTTCGAGAATTCCTTGGATTTCCTTTCGTATATCTTATCCAGGTTATTAACAATAGCGCCTACACGTCCGTTGGCG
>CAMYJG010000106.1 GCA_947258695.1 uncultured Ectothiorhodospiraceae bacterium
AGTAATCACTCGCAATAGATATTCTATGACTGGAATAAGTAAATACAAAAATAGCAATAAATATATATGCGTGTTTCATGTTATATCCATAGCCTAACGTCGCGATAAGCGGAAAGCGAAAGTGGGCGACACATTTGCAATGAGCGACAGCGAGTGCAAATGTGGTGCACGCTTTTGCTTTTCCGTCTTGATTGCTTTGTTAGGCTTTGCGCTCAACATAGTAACTTACTGCCTTATCATATACTGCACTGTGATCTTCAAAGAATATGTCTTCAGCCCAATCTACTAATGGTGAATATTTTTTAGATTCATCATCAAAGTATTTTGCCATGAACTTATTCCGTTCATCTAGGCATTTATGAGGCTGCCCCTGTGGAAATAAACTTAATACTTTCTCTATGGCCTCTGCATGTTTATTAAGATTGAGATTATTATAGCTCTTAATAATAATATTGTAGTTTTCTATGCCTGGAAAATCATTTTCAAAAAAGTATCTAAATCCACCGTTACCAATGATTCCATGTGCACTATAAATTACCATTAGTGTTTTATCAGGTTCGGGTACAAGATTTATATCTTTTTCAGCAACTTCCTTATATTTCTCGAATACTTCTTGAACTAAGTTATCTTTGTTCATGGTTTTTCATTATTGAGCCTAACGCCAAGTTAAACGGCGCCGCGTGGTTTGCGGCGTCCGAGCAGGGCTGGAAGCCATGCGTTTTTGAACGACTTGTTATACGTTACCATACTTTTTATCTACTAACATTGTATAACCTTTTGTTTTAAATATTCTTTCAACTAATACAAATATAATAATTACTAGGGCAGTAAATGTTAGCCGACCTGTTTTTGTTTTCATGTATTCACCAAAGAATGAATTAGGTGAAAAATACTGAAAACTGAGGCCGCCAAATAAGACAAGTAACATGGAACTTGTCAAAATGTAGCCGAATTTCGTTACTTTTAAACTTGCTTGAGTATTTGGATGTTCTTTTAGTTTTCTTTTTGCCCATAATCTTCCTGGAATATATAAAACGACACCTAAAATTATGGTGAAAATTCCTATGGCAAAGAATGCTTCCCAATTCATATTTATATTTTTACGTATAACGATTAAGCTTAGTTGAGAGTAAAGTGGGGCGACGATAGGAGCGCCGCTTTTGTGAATCAACTGGACGCATTGTTATTCCCAGCTGGCTCACAACCCAAGTTCAGACAAGCTAGGGTGGTCGTCTGGACGGCGACCTAGTGGCCAGTGATACTTTCGTTCTGAGTCTTTGATTGGCAGGTCATTGATACTGGCTAAGCGACGTTTCATGAGACCAGATTCGGAAAATTCCCAATTCTCATTGCCGTATGATCGGAACCAATGCCCAGCGTCATCGTGCCACTCATACGCAAACCGAACCGCTATCCTGTTACCAGAGGCAATCCATAGCTCTTTGATTAATCGGTAGTCTAATTCCTTGCTCCACTTGCGTTGTAGGAAGGCGACAATTCCCTGCCTGCCGGATATAAAGTCGCTTCTGTTGCGCCACTGACTCTCACTGGTATATGCGAGAGCAATCCTTTCGGGATCTCTCGAGTTCCACGCATCTTCTGCCAAGCGAACTTTCTTAACCGCAGCGTCCTGATCGAAAGGAGGAAAGGGCGGTTTAGGTTCATCAGTCATTTCATGATCCTCTTAGTTGTTACATTAGGGGTATAACGTTGGCATAAGAGGCGCGACGTAAGGAGCGTCCTAGCGAGCGCAGCGAACGACTTAATGCCCTTGTTATACGAATTCAACGCCATGATTCGAGTAACCCCAGATTCTAAATACATCTGCTTCTATTGAATAAGGAATATTAAGTTCTTTTAATAAATTTGTCATTTTTTCTGATTCTTTTGGCTTTAAATCTAGCCATTCAATTTCTCGAAAAGGTATTGGGCCTAATATAATTTCTTCAAAATAACCATCTGCTGGGATTAAATATTTACTACTCCAATTTGTTGGTTGGTTATCTAGCAGCCATTTTAATTTAATTTCTGCTTCTAGAGAATTAAGACAAGGTAATATCCTAGACCACTTTGTTTGGTTCATATGACTAGTAAGATTTCGCATCTCAATCTCAGCTTTTACTTTATCTTGTGAACTTTTCATACGTATAACGATTAAGCTCAGTTGAGAGCAAAAGCAGAGCGACGATAGGAGCGCCGCTTTTGTGAATCAACTGGAGCGTCTTGTTATGTTCCCCTTTGCTTTTTTAAAAAGTAACTTGTAGAACTTGGTGGCATATCAGGTAACTCACCGAACAATTCATAGCCCTGTTTTTTATAAAACTCTAAAGATTGGAATGACGTTGTTTCTAAGCGATAGTTAGTTATACCTTTAGAAAAAGCGTATTCTTCGAGCTTCTGAAGCAGCTTTGAGCCTAAGCCTCTTGAACGAACCGAGTCCGAAACCCAGAGCCCCTTCACATGTAACCAACCCCAGTGAATTTCACCGAGAATACCACCAACAGTTGTGTTATTTTTATCTTTAACAAAAGATGAAACTTTTTCTTTAAGAAGCGAACCAGTATAAATCTCATTGAAACCGTTTAAACCATTTTTTAATACTTCATAATCTTCTTCTGCAGGTTCTGATACTTCCGTAATTCTCATGGCTAGTTACATCTCCTTATAGTACATAACGCCCGCCGTAACCGGGAAACCAAAATGGCGCAGCTTTTGCGATAGCAAAAGGTGTGACATTTTGGTTTTTCCGGTTAACGCTCTTGTTAGGCTTTTTACTCATCATTTGTTCCATCAGCTAAACTAAGCAACATAGTTAGATATTAAATTAAAATTTATACAATAAAACTAGCCATACCACCGAAACTATTGCAACTAGGATGATCATAGTCACAGATGTAGTCAATTTAAATGGAGCAACACCTGCAAATTTATTACCTTCTGTAAAAATGTCTTTAGTCCATTTGTCTCGATATGCTTTAATATGTCTTCTACTGCTATAGACGGTAAGAGCCAATAAAAGATTGGTTAGAACACCTAACCCCGAAACAATATCACCAGAATATAGTAAAATAGGATCTTTGTTTACAATAAGATAATACCATGCACCGAAAAGCGCAGTATTAAATAACATAATAAATTTAACTTTAGCCCATAATAAAGTATCTTCATGTTTATATAGGTCTATTATTATTTTAAATTCTTCTTCTGAATATTCTTTCTTTTCTATGCTCATGAAAATCCCTTTTTCACCCTAACTGGTTGCTTTACCCTTTTATTTGTCTTTATGCTTTTAATTTTGTTAGCCTAACGAGGCTGTAGAATAACCCACTGGCGAGATTGGTATACTACAGTCCTATATTTAATATTTAATTTAGTTTTACCCACTTTGCCTTGGCCAATGATATATTTCAAGTGGATATCCTGCCTTATAGCGGCTAATTCCCCGTAATTCTTTAGCTTCTCTAAATTATGTATCAAACAGTATAATTGCCATTGCCCCTGAACCTTCTTTTTACCGCGTAAGCTAAACCGATTGAGTCGTTTATTGGTGCCGATATTACCAAACACCGGCTCGACAACCGACATGCGATGGCTGTATATTTGCTTACCCCTGTCACTGTCTACACGCCGTTTCATCCAGTCAGTATAGTTCGAGGCGCGTTGACCTTTATCGATAATGAAGGACACTTGTCGGCCATGACCTTTGCGGGTATTGGCGGAGTCAGGGTTGCGCATACAGCGGTGTTTTATGTCACAGGCCCGACATTTACTTAAACGACCTTCAAAGAAGAGTTTAGAATGTCCATGTTGATCGACCAACTCGCTGCGTAACCACATGGCTTCATTCGCTGGACAACGGCAGGTTTTATTCACGGGTCGCGTTGTCGAAATTGGTTGTCCGGGATATACCCGTTAATACCATTTTCATGCAGGTACTTCATATTGGCTTCGTTTGCATAGCCCGTATCGGCAGTGATAATGGGATCGCGCGCGACGATACCTAATCGCTTGAAGCGTTCTCGTACGGTGTTTAATACGGGTTGTAAGGTGTGGTGTTCCTGACCTTGCCCAAAGGCCTGGGCATCGACAATGATCTGATGTTTTTTATCGACCGTGGCAATCCCATTGTAACCCTGGATCGTGCCCTTGCTGGTGGTCATCTTGGCGCTTTCATTATCGGTGATGTTACTTTTGACTTCCCTTTTTTGTTTGCCCTGGCCCATCCTTGGGCGGTGCGACTTTAAAAAGCGATCGATCTTCTCGTGGGCCTGATTGAGGGTGTCAATCGCTTGCTCGGTGCGCTGACGTCGTTCATCCTCACGGGT
>CAMYJG010000107.1 GCA_947258695.1 uncultured Ectothiorhodospiraceae bacterium
CAAGAACGCCTGTTGATCACCCGTATTATAAACTAACGGAAGAAATCGCCCGAGAACTATCTGACGCCGGTTTCAGTGTGGTCACAGGTGGTGGCCCCGGCATTATGGAGGCAGGTAATAAAGGTGCTTATGGCGGCAAATCGCCTAGTATCGGCCTGAATATACAGCTACCTTTTGAGCAGTCGGGTAACCCCTATCAGGATATCGGTCTAAGCTTTCGGCATTTTTTCTCACGCAAAGTGATGTTTGTAAAATATGCTGCCGCCTATGTGGTTATGCCAGGTGGATTCGGCACGTTGGATGAGTTGGCCGAAATTTTAACCCTCGTGCAAACTCAAAAAACCCGCAAGATACCAATCATTTTGGTTCATAAACCATTCTGGGATGGCTTACTGGACTGGTTTAAGGAAACACTCGCCAAAGAAAAAATGATAGATGAAGAAGATCTAGATTTGATGCAAATTATCGAATCCCCTAAAGACATAGCCGCAGCGATTTTTAATCATTACGAAAAACACGGCTTCGAACCTTCAGAAAAGGAAAAAGAAATCATGCTGGATTTGTGATAAATATAAATTCTGTTATGCAATTGCACACACAGAAGATTATAATTACACAATGAATAAGTATTTAATGACAGTATTATTGGTTATGGGATTACCTTTTGCCGTAGTTTCGGAGGAACAGGCACAAGGTCCCGATGTGGAAATTTCACCAGATGGTAAAAAGTCCAAAGGAGTAATCATCGAAGAAGGTGAAGAAAACGGCATTAAATATATTAAAATCCAACCCGAGAAAGGGCCAGCTTATTATTTAATTGATGCTGATCGTGATGGCGATTGGGATGCGCATAGAAACGAGCTGTCACCAAATTTGTTTGTACCTTCCTGGAAAATTCTGGAATGGTAATTTTAGATAAAAAATATTCAGAAACAAAAAAGCCAATCCTAAGACTGGCTTTTTTATTCGCTTCAAACGAGGCTGATATTACAGGCCAAGAATGAAAGTTACCAACTCATCAATGTCAGCATCTTTAACGCGAGGTGAGTATGGAGGCATTGGAACGCCTTTAGTAACTTCAGTCCAGTTACCTTTACCACCTTTTTTAACTTTAGCGACCAAAGCAGCTTTTGCACCTGCGTCGCCTTTGTAACGATCAGATACTGCTTTCCAGCCTGGACCTACAACTTTACGGTCGATAGCGTGACAAGCAGTACAGCCGCTTTTCTTAGCCAGTGGTGGCATATCAGCAGCGTTAGAAGCAGTAGATACACCCATCGCCAGCATAGCTGCAGCAGGTAGCACTAATAATTTTTTCATTTATTATCCTCCCGAATAAATATTGATACCAATAGTCTCTTTTTTCATTCCTTCATGGATTGAAAAATACATAAACCGTTTTGGTTAGAATGTAGCACCCAGACCAAATGGATGGCCTTTTATGCCATGACATATTATTCATGTCAAGTTTATTCAATTATTTTAATTGCTTAAAAACTGTCGGCTTTTTTAGACAAATATATAAACTTTTTCCAAAATTACTTGTAAGACACTGTTATAAAAAGCGTTATGTTTTATTTTTTTTATGAATTTTTTATGAAAAAAATTAAAAAAAGATGACGCACTTGTCAGTATATAAGTAATTGATTATGAAATATAAACGGGAGTTTTAAGTGGAAAATGTATAATAAAAAACGGAGAGATTAAATTAACAATTTATGTTTAGGTCATTTTGTTTATTTTTAATACAAAAAACCGCGATGATTTAAGTAATCTTCGCGGTTTTTTATCACATAAGTTCTTTCGAAGTTTATGACCCTGGCGTCCATACCTCCTGACCATCGCCCATATCAAAGTAGTAGGCTGGATTACCAGCGTCATCAAGCGTAGGTTTGATGATCACAGGTTCGATAACTCCAGCAACTTCAATGTTCATTAACATGGTGTATTCATCCAGTTGTTCCCAGGTTCCTGTTAAAGCATTTCCGTTTTCTTCTTTAAAATCACCTTCAAAGTCGCCACCAACTAATGAAGCGTCAATTGTCATTGTGCCGCTGGTTGCATCAGCGCTTGCACCATCGAAGTCTACACCAACAGTGTCATCTCCTTCGCCGATATCTAACGAATTGCCGGCGAATCCTTCAGTGTTTGTCCCTGACAAACCTGACTGGGAATCCCCGAATAATTCAACAAAACTTTGTCGTCCGTCAAAATTGGAATCGTTTGTAACAAAACTTCCATCTATAAATTTTGCTTTTAACGAAGCAACATCCGCTTTGTCGCTTCGGAGATTTTCCATGTATGTTTTACCATTACCTGCAAGCGTGTTATCTGTTATTTGTGCCTCTGCTAATGTGGCCGCACCAAAAGTTCCTTCTTTTCTAAGTAGGGTCGCAACTATACTGATCGCACGCAACCGGGCTCTAACATCACCCGCTAAATCGGTTGAGTCCAATGAATTCGCGAAAACAGTATCAATAGTACTGGCCAATCCAACCGCTTTTTCTGCGTAGGCTAGCGTATTAACAGTAGTTGGTGAAGTATATGATTTTGTAGGATCCACTAGACTACCATCATCATTTGTGGATAAGCTTGAATTATAATCTTCGATTACACCATTCATCAGACTCAATGCTTTAGCAACAAGCGCATCTGTTTTTGTTTGATCAGAAAGAATCGAAGTTAACGCTTCCGGAGTTGGATTGAGTGAATCTGAATCCATCATCATTGCCACCATGGCACGATAAACATAGACAGATGCATCAGTCGGAATACCTTCTTCTATCCCAAAGAAACCATCATCAGCGCCTTGATCAAAATTAGAATCTAGTAAACTTGCAACTATATCCGCAACTTTATGCACCTTCATCGCCAGTTTTAAAACCGCAACGCGATCAGCATCAACACCTTCAAAGGCATTTCCGGCCACAAAATTTAAAAAGTCTGACGAAACCATTGGCTCATTAATGCTGGTTTCCAGACTATAGAACGTAGTTTTTTCTTCATCGGTCATTTCTGATAACAACCCCGTTAATGGACTTGCTACTGTTGGTGCTGTAATGACGGCCGAGTCCACATTAACACGCATGGAGATGGTACCAGTAAATGGTTCAACCGTTGTTAAGTCATAACCCATTGTCATTCGAATTGTGATGTCATCATAACCCTGAGGCGCTTTCAAACAATGAATACTTTGTGCATCATCAGTATCCAAATCGCAATAGTTTATTCCTGAGTTTGGATTATAAGAAAAATAACCTTCGCCATCAGTTAGTGCGCGCGTTTCCCACACATCCAGCTTGTTATTTTCATTAGTATCTGCGTACACAACTGCTCGTGCAAGATAACCATCAATGGCAAGACCACTGACAGGTTTGGCATTTGCACCTAACCCTGTGTCCTGTTCGGTTACGCTA
>CAMYJG010000108.1 GCA_947258695.1 uncultured Ectothiorhodospiraceae bacterium
AAGAAAAAATGAAGTTATATAAATGCTTAACTAATTTTTTACTCCCCACATCATTCTTCGTTGCACTTTTAGTTCTTCAAGGCTGCAGTATAGGTGGGCAACTTTTAAAAGAAGCCGATTCTTTTAAGGGTCTTAAAAAAAATGAAGTGATTGTTGTCGGTACCATAGAGCTCATTCCCAAGCTGGCAAAAGATGAGCAGGAACTTAGTCCTAAAGGTATTTGGGATGTAATGGGTTACGGCGATATGAATAAAAACAGGAGCATGATTCAGTTTAATTCTAAACCCGTTGCCAGTGATTATAAGTTAATGATAAACCCGGAGCTGGGTAAAACATTTTTCTTTAAAATACCCAGGGATATGAAATACATAGTAGAGGGTAGTGTTTTAACTGAATTTTCACGATTTGGAAATACCGGCAAAATTATCCTGCCTGTCGGTTTTAAACTTGATATTAGATCAAAAGATAAAGCAATTTACATAGGGAAAATCAGGTATACCCGGGATGATTTTAATTCAATCACAAAAGTTGAATTGAAGGATGGTTACAGAAAAGCGTTAAGACAATTTAGAAAAAAATTCGGTAAAAAGTACAAGTTAAGAAAATCACTTGTTAAAAAAATAAAGTAGGATTGAACTATAAGATAAGTGAAAGTTTAAAATTTTATGAAAGCTTAGCTTTAATTTTACCGCTAACAGCACCCATGTCGGCTTTGCCAGCAAGTTGGGGTTTTAGAATTCCCATGACTTTGCCCATGTCCTTCATTGCACTGGCACCCGTGCTGGATATCGCATCATCGATTAAGCCTTCGATTTCAGCATCTGAAAGTTGTTCGGGCATGAATTCTTTAAGAATAGCCACTTCCTTGATTTCGATTTCTGCTAACTCGGTACGACCGGCTTTTTCATATTGCTCAATACTGTCTTTACGCTGTTTCAGCATTTTTTCCAGTACCGCGATAACCTGGTTGTCATCGAGCTCGATGCGTTTATCAACTTCGATCTGCTTAATAGCAGCAGTTAACAGGCGCAAAGTACCCAGACGTTCTTTGTCTTTACTGCGCATAGCAGTTTTGACATCGTCATTAATCCGGGTTTTGAGAGCAGAATCGGTCATGAAGGCGAGAAATAACCACCTCCAGGTAGAGATGGTTTGAAATTCTTGGCTTGTTCTTAGTATAAACGTTTCAAGCGGTTGCGATCGCGAGACGTCTTTTTAAGATTACGCTTAACAGCGGCAGCTTTTTCACGTTTGCGGACAGCAGTTGGTTTTTCGTAGAATTCGCGGCGGCGAACTTCAGATAAAACACCAGCTTTTTCACAAGAACGTTTGAAGCGACGCAGAGCGACATCAAATGGTTCGTTTTCTTTTACGCGCACAGCGGGCATGTAAATCACCTCTAAATAGGTTGTTGCAATTGAGAAAGCGCGCAAGTTTAATACCTGACAGGTGAAATTGCAAAGATCTGCGAGCGAAAGAGAGATAAAATAGCCATTATGTTGATATTAGGAATAGAAACCTCCTGTGACGAGACGGGAATTGCACTTTTTGACTCTGAAAAGGGTTTATTGGCGGATGCCTTATATAGTCAGATTGCGGTGCATGCTGAATACGGCGGTGTTGTACCGGAGCTGGCATCCCGTGATCATATTCGCAAAACCTTGCCCCTGGTGAAGCAAGTATTTAGCGAGGCGGGAATTAGCGATAAAGACTTAGATGGCGTGGCGTATACCGCGGGGCCGGGTTTAGCGGGCGCCCTATTGGTCGGTGCAGGGATTGCCAGGAGCCTGGCCTATGGTTGGAATATCCCGGCTATCGCTGTACATCACATGGAAGGGCATTTACTCGCACCTATGCTGGAGGATAACCCGCCAGAATTTCCGTTTGTTGCCTTACTGGTTTCAGGTGGTCATACCATGTTGGTGAATGTTGAAGGGATTGGGCAATACAAGCTGCTTGGTGATTCACTCGATGATGCTGCCGGCGAGGCATTTGATAAAACGGCAAAAATGCTGGGGCTGGCTTATCCGGGTGGTCCGGCAGTAGCAAAATTGGCGGAAAAAGGGGAAGTAGGGCGTTACACTTTTCCCCGTCCCATGACCGATCGCCCGGGGTTAGATTTTAGTTTCAGTGGCTTAAAGACCTTTACCTTAAATACACTGCAGAAAAGCGATAAAACTGAGCAAACCAAAGCAGATATTCTAAGTTACGTCAGCGGTTACAAAAAATGGTGAAAAAAGAAAGTGCGCAAGTGTATTACCCGAGGCTGGAATTTTGCACCGATAATGGCGCGATGATTGCGTTTGCTGGTTGTCAGCGTTTATTAGCTGGGCAACATGAAGAGCTGAAATTTAATGCTAAACCGCGTTGGGACTTAGAAAGCTTAGCCGCGGTTTAGCAACCCACATCAAAGTCCGCAACACCAAGATGTTCATAGATAAACTTGGCTTCAATATGGCCTTGCGCGATGGCTTCTTCAAGCCAAAAAGCGGCTTCATTATCATCTGCAGTAACCAGATCACTTTCTAAATAATAGTTGGCTAAGCGGAATTGTGCTTCAGCGGATCCTTTTTTAGCAGCAGAAAATGTTAATGCAAAAGCCAGGTTTTTTTGTGAACGACTCATGCGTTTTGTGTTGAGACTATCTGCCATCAGCAACATTTTCTCAGCACTCATCCTGGTTTGAAGAGGCTGCTTCGTTATGCCATTAACCGGGGTATACATGGCTATCTCGACCTGGCTTTGTAACTCGGTTGCTTCAGCGGTTATAGCGGCAGTCAAAAAATAACTACTCAATGCTAACTGCTGTGTGATGTGTTTATAGTTCACATTCATTTTGGACTTCCTGAAGATTTTTGAAATTTGTTTTTACGAAAATTCTTAAATGTCTGCCTGGATAAACGTTGTGTTAAAAGCGCGATGCCGATATTTTTTTCTTTATTTGCCGAAAAAAAGAACGATTGTTTATTTGTCATCGCAGTATTGGTGTGAACCACTAACATCATGCAACGTTCAGATATGGCATTAATCGCATGGATGTTATTTTTATCTTTTGTGAAACTTGACGTTTCTCCTGCTGAAAAGGTTTTATTTTCCTGGATGGCTAAGCTACTTTGCGAGCTTTTGTTATCGGCATGGTTTGCATCGCACAGGATAATATTTGCTTGCCCGGCAACGATATAGGTTATTCCCGCTGAATCGGGGTGATCATGCAAAGGTAAAGCTTGTTCAGGTTTAATTGCATTTAAGTTTATGCGGAAGTTGTTATTTTCAAAAATTGGCAGTGAAAAACTATAACCTTCAATTTCTTCATGCTGAATTTTATGCAGCATAGCCTGGTATTCTTTGTGCGTGCTCAGGTATTGCTGCAAGGCCGGCATAGCCGTATTGGCATAGGCTTCAAGTGTTTGCAGATCGCCAGTATGCTTGAGCGTCTCAGCTTGAAATCGCAGCCAGAAATTTTCATCAACAAATCTATATATGTCAGGCTTTTGATAGTTAAATGCTGCTTCCAAAATACAACTCCGTTTTATAATGATAGAAACATATTGGCTCGTCCCTATGAGGAATGATTCATAATATTAATTTCATTAAATTAGTAGATACTAATATTTAACGGACACTTTTAGTGGAACTTTAGCTATTTTTTATAAAAAGAAAGGTTTTTATTAAATTATTGATTTTTATGAGAAATAATCGGGTTTAGAGAAGAATTAGAAGTGGCTAACCCCGGTTTCGTTACTTTTTTTAAGCCAGGAAAAGGTTATTTTTTACCCAGAATGGGATCTTCTTACTGAGGTGATGGAGGCTGACAGAAAATACGAGTTTATTTAGTGCCACCCGTTCCAATAGCATTTTCGGTACCCTTAACCAGGTTTTTGATGTTAGAGCGGTGGCGCCAGAACAAAATGACAGTCATGGCAATGGTCAGGCCAATCGCCACAGGATCATTAAACCAGTACCAGACATAAAGCGGGGCTAATGCCGTGGCGACTAAAGCTGAGAGTGAAGAAATTTTCACAATCTTTGCCATGAACAACCAGCTGCCCGCGGTAGCCAAACCAATCCACCACGAAAAACCAATCATCACCCCCAGCATGGTGGCGACGCCTTTGCCGCCTTTAAACTGGAAAAAGATCGGGTAGAGATGGCCAATAAAAGCGGCAAAGCCGACAACTGCGATCACAGGATTACTCATCCCCATGTACTTAACGATCAATACCGGAATCAAGCCTTTCAACATGTCACCTGCCAGGGTGATCGCCGCTGCTTTTTTACCAGCAAAGCGCAATACGTTGGTGGCTCCCGGGTTGCCTGAACCTTCACCGCGAGGATCAGGTAAGCGCATCATTTTACAAACTATGATGGCGGAAGACAGCGAGCCCAATAAGTAAGCTATAACGATAAGCACGAGGTCGAGAGCGGTTATTTGAATTTCCATGTTTGAAAGGTACAAGATTAAGGGGGCGCGAGACAAGAAAAAAATAAAGTTATATTGTGACTTAATTTTTAATTTCGTTTTTTACCGACTGCCAGCTCAGCAGTCCAAGAGATAGAAAAGCGACTTGTCCCAGAACAAAATGTAACCAGTGTGTATCTAATAACGGAACAGCGATGCTGGCAACACAGGCATTAATTAGCATTTGAACAAAGCCATGCATTGAAGAAGCAGTACCACGATGATGTGGAAAGCAATCCAGTACCAGTACCGAGATGGCTGGCATCATAATAGCCAGACCAAGGGTGTAAATAACTAAAGGTGAAATCACGCTAAAGATACTGGCTGCAAAAAAATTGACCATGATTAAATTGAAAAATATCGAAATGATCATCAGGATGAAACCGGTTGTAATAGTACGATTTGCGGGCCAGCGGTGTGCGAGTTGGCTCGATATATAAGCGCCTATAATCATTCCGGCAACCATGGGAACAAACTGCAGACTAAAATCAGTACTGCCAAGACCAAGAAAATCATAAATCACACTGGGCGATCCGGCAATAAACAGAAATAACCCGGCAAAAGCAAAAGCCTGGCTTAAAGCGAGTTTAAGAAAATGTTGATGTTGCAAAGAACAAAGATAAACTTTTAGTACCGTAGGTGGATGAAAAGATTGACGTTTGGACATGACAAGCGTTTCTTTGCTAAAAGAAATCATGACTACGAGTAAAGCTGCAAAAGCAGTTAAGAACCAGAAAACACTGCGCCAACCAAGTTGTTCATGTAACCAGCCACCGAGCATAGGTGCAACAGCAGGGGCAATAGCAAATAGCAACATGACGTGTGATAGTGCACGGTGCGCACCATTTGCATCGTGTACATCTCTTATCATAGCCCGCCCGGCTATAAAGCCACCACTTGCAGCCAGCCCCTGGAAAATACGCATAATAATAAATGTTTCAATATCATTGCCGATGGCACAGCCAATAGAGGCAGTAACATAAAGTAATAAACTGGATAAAATGACAATACGTCGTCCGAA
>CAMYJG010000109.1 GCA_947258695.1 uncultured Ectothiorhodospiraceae bacterium
AAAATGAGGACCGCCTGAATGCAATTTTTGATCGTGAAGTTGGTGCTTATCCTAAAGTTATGTACGCAGTTCTTGACCATGCTGCAGACCAGGGTGATAAAGCAACAGACAATTACTTGCGTAAAATTATGCAGTATTTAACTTTGATACATGGTTATCGTGATATTGGTGTACTTGACTTCTCAGTAGTTCGTCAATTGATTGGTATGGCAGCCAAACATCAACCAAGTTGAATATTAATATAGTCTATAAGGGAAAACGTAAGGATTTGGTATGAAATCCTTATCATAGATTCAAATAATAAATCTAAGCTTAGCTAATTATAGCGTAAACAATATCAGCAATCTGATTTGCTAAGTATGGCGGCACAGCATTACCAACCTGAACATATTGCTGTGTCCTGTTACCAACGAAGAAATAGTTATCCGGAAATGTCTGAATTCTTGCAGCCTCTCTTACAGTTAAGCTTCTACATTGAGTTGGATCATAATGTATATAATAGTGTCCATCTTTTGAGATATGGCTGGTTACAGTTGTAGCGATTTTATTAGCGTTCTGTACTCTGAATCTATCTGCAAAATGGCCGCTGTCCCAGTTTGCGTGATCAGCATAAAGTGATTCTGGAAAATGCCTCGTTTTTGGCGTTTCTCCTCCACTAGCGTTTCCGTAGCACGCACTAAATAAGTATCTGTGTAGATCCTTTTGTATGTGGCTCCGAGTTTCATGATTACACACACCTTGCCAGCCTGATGGGTCTTTGAACCATTTGATTAACTTTTGCGGTAACTTCTTTGAGAAATCAACCCGCTTGTTTATTTCCCAGCGACTACCTCGGGTTAGTTGACTTTTTTTAATCTTAGCGATGCTATTACGCATACATGTTGCTACTTTAGGTAATCCACTACCTCGTATGTCTTGAATGAGAGGTTTAATATCTTGTGTAATTGAATTTATCCAGTTATCCAGTTCATCAGCTTCCCTGGATAAACCACTTCGCAGTTTTGGCATATCAAGTATTAGATTTTTCAGTGTTGGTCCAGTTGATTGTTTCAGTATTTGGCCGTTATATTTTGACAGATGGTCTTTTCGTATTCCTAAAAGAATTACCCTATGTCTTTTTTGAGGGATACTGTAATCCTCAGAACAGATCAGAAAATCAGTTGGTGATAGTGTTGAGTCACCGACCAGATCATATTCAGGTTTTTTTACGAACGAGAATATTTCATATTCAGTATTAGTGTCATTTGTTCCTAATGTTTTTTTGGGGCACCTCAGGTCATCAATGATATTTGGGAATATATACTCACCATCAAGCTTTGCCGATATCATCCCTCGTACATTTTCCATGACAAATACGGCAGGCTTAAACTTTGAGATTACTTTTAGATATTCTCTATATAGATAGCTCCTGTGATCTTTTTCGGCCTTATATCCTTTGATGCCCTTATTTCTGGAACGACCGGCAATGGAATATGCCTGACAGGGTGGACCCCCTATTAATACCCATGGTCCTGGTCTTTTTCCAAGTGCATTTCCAATCGCATGATTAATTGTTCGGTTATTTTCTCCCAAAGTTAATTTCTGTGCTTCCTCGTGCGCATGAGCGGCCTGTTTACGACATTCCTTTTGCTTGTATAAGGTGTCTTCAGGGTTGGTACCAAGCCGCCCAGAGATATATTCATAATAAGCATCAGGAGCTTTACCGGTTGGGTATTGTCTGTAAAATGAACGGAGCGTCAGTGTTTTATGGGCACTGTCTTCCTTTTCAATCGATACACAGATCTTGAAAGGATGTTCTCCATTCTTCTTGAATGCAGAGAAACCTTCTCCTAGGCCACCAGGCCCGGCAAAGAGATCTATAATTTTAATTGGCATACGTTTGGCACAATATTACGGAAGATCACCCATGATACCAGGTTATTCAGACTTTGCCAGGCTTGGAGATTAATAAATGGTAGATATCGTCAGCAAAAAAACTCGTTCTCGAATGATGTCTGGCATTAGGGGGAAAAATACCAAACCTGAACTAAAAATTGCAGAAGCACTGAAAAAACGCAAAATAAAATTCGATACACACGTAAAAGATTTACCAGGTAAACCAGATTTTGTTATACCTGATTATGGAGCCATTATTTTTGTGCATGGTTGCTTCTGGCACCAACATCATTGTAACTTGTTTAAATGGCCTTCGACCCGCCCAGGGTTTTGGAAAGCAAAACTTGATAGAAATGTAACAGTAGATCGCAGAAACGAGAGGAAACTTAAAGATCAAGGTTGGTGGGTTTTAAAGGTGTGGGAATGCGCGCTTAAAGGTAGAAAAAAAATAGATTTTGAAACACTAATGGATAGGATCGAAAACTGGATTAAATGTGAAGAATGTAATAAATCAATCAAAGGGAAATGAGGAAGTTGAGGATAACGTTAAAAATTATTAGAAGGGCTTTGGTAAGATCTGGTATATCGGACTATTTTTCTGAATTATCATATCCAAAATTTTTACGTTTATTTGTTGAAATGGCAATCCTTCCAGCTTTTTTGGCTATTGGTTTAGGCGTAGTAATTCTTATTTCAGATAACAATTTAAAAGTACTTTCAAACAGGGTTTTAAAAGAGTTCCTGCATCTCGATGGGATAGTATTCTTTCTAGTGATATCTTTTATGTTGGTTACTTTTCATATTATTTTAAAGCAAATAGATGGTTTATCTAGTCGTATAAAATATGTAACAAGATTTATAAAGAGACTTTCTAACTCGACTATTTATACTGGTGTCATATTAAGTTCTATTGTTTCTGGATTGCTTATAGGGTTAGTTATACCAGCACTAATTGATTTAATATTTAGCGATGATAACAATTTAAATAAGTGGTTTTATTTTATAGTTATATTTTTAATGCCATTTATTTTCATAAATATAGCATTCACATTTTATTATTTGTCTATCCTTTCTAATAAAGATTGGCAACGTGAGCTTAAAGGCAAGCTTGGACAATATGCTGTAGTGTCTATATATTTACGATTTATACTTTTTTCGATATTGTTCTTCTTTTTATTAGATAAAATATAATGGTCATAGCTTGTTAGGTTTTATAGATATGATTTGTTAACACAGTATGCAAACACCTCTAAAACTCATCACCCACTTATTCCCCGTTTGGGCCTTATTACTTTCAGCCATCGCCTTTTATTTTCCCGCGCCCTTTGCCGCACTCAAACCCGGCATCATTCCCTTGCTGGCGGTCATCATGTTAGGCATGGGCATGACCTTAACC
>CAMYJG010000110.1 GCA_947258695.1 uncultured Ectothiorhodospiraceae bacterium
GATATATCGGTTAGGCCTTTTATATATAAAAGGCGAGGGCGTTGACCAAGACATTCCGAAAGGAATAAGCCTCTTAAAGAGGGCGTCTTCTCTTGGTATTGAATATGCCAACAATGTTATCAACGAAGTAGAAATGAACGAATGCCTAAGTAAAGCAAAGTTTCGTTACTTGGGGCTTTATATTGAGTGTGCTAGCCGAGAGTCAATGAAAAAGAAACTTATTGAGTTGGGCTTTTCTGTTAAGAGATACGATACTAAGTTTTTGTATGATCAGTATATAAGCAGTGAAGGTAAACCGCTAATTGTTGGAAGCTCACCAACTGGCGGGGTTGCTGAAATTATAAGACCCACCAAGTCAGACAAGAATATTATTGCTAAGTTAACTACTATGTTTGGGCAGCCCGCCAAGCTGGATGTACAGGCCAGCGACGATGTAACGCTCTTGGCGTTATGGGAAGTCAGCGGAAATATTGGTTTAACGTTTAAACACTCTAAGAATGACCGCCTATATTATCAACATTTAATTGTTTTTGATGATCATGCAGAACTTACCAAGGAGATTAAAAAGCTTAAGAAATAACCTAACTTACTGATTTTAATGTCCTGATACCACAATATGAAATGAGTCTAATTTGCTGTAAAATTCACCTAAATAAATTATTCCTATACTAGAAAATGGCATTTTATAGATTTTTATTGTTTATCTTTTTTTCTGCATTCTTTTTTGGGGCTTGCGGGGGTGGCGGATCAGATTATACCCCACCTAATGAACCTGCTAGTAATATAGTTGTGAATGAAGATGCAAATGGATGTTTGATTAGTAGTAATGCTGATTTAACAATTGATTATTTAATCGTTGATAAAAATGCCAGAAATATGATTTGGACATGTCCTGATAGCAACATGTCTGAAAAACAGTTTTATACTTATAATTATACTAATCAGTGTTACCAAAAGGCTCATACTTACAATACTCTTGCGTGTTTATCTAACGAAACCGCCCCTGCCGCTCCTTTATTCGATGTAACAATAAGTCAATTCACTGGTAATATGTATCCTATAGGTGGTGGTGTAGTGACATTCAACCATAATGCGGTAGCCGAAAATAACGGAAACGTAGACGCTTTTGCTGTTCAATGGGAAATAATACGCGAGCCAGGTCAGGTATTAAAATCTGGTACTTTTGATCACGTACCACTTTACCCTTTTAATTTTCAAAGCGTACCGGGGATTCCTGTTAATTTTACTGATATAGCAATAGGGCAAAGTGTTCGGTTTACATTTCAAATTAGCTCTGCATTTGGCGATATACTGGATTCGCAGTCAATAACTCTCCAGCCTTAAATTCGCTTAAGCGCATAAATAACATTTGCACCTGAGGGTGGTGAAGCATGAGGTTCGTTACATTTGTTCTACTTCTATTGTTCTATCAAATAGCACAAGCGGACAATGTATTTTCAGATAATGAATCGAAAATATCTTTTCGCTACCCTGATCAGTGGTCTGAGCGCAAGCCGCAACTTCATACTACATTAGTGCTCCTATATGCAGATGATGGCTCAGAGGCGACGTGCAATATCTCGTCAAAGAAATTAGAAAATCTCAAACATCTTTCCGAAGCACAGTTAAATAAGCTTCGTGCTTCAAATCACAAAAAAGAAGAATTCGTTGAACAATTAAACGGGGCTTTTCCTAATTTAGTAATTAAACGATATTGGAGAGGCGCAATAGGTCAAAAAGATGCTGGCATTGTTGAAATAGAGCATGACCTATTCGTTAATGACACAAGAGTACGAATCATACAGTTTATGGGGTCAACATTCGCTAATGGCAGGCGCTTTACATTGACTTGCAATGCCCCGGCGCATAGTGTCATAGCAGCACAAAAAGCATTTGATTACATAAGAAATACGATGTTGTTTACATATTGAAATTAGGTGATTGATTAATGAGATGTTTGTATGTTTAGCTGAGCTGACGAGGACACTATAAATGGCACTAAAAAAATGTAAAGAGTGTGGGGAAGATGTAAGCACCAAAGCAGAAGCATGCCCTAAATGTGGTGCAAAGATAAAAAAGAAAACATCAGCTTTTACTTGGCTTGTTTTGTTTCTAATCATTTTTATTGTATATGTAGCAAACCAAGGCACCACACCAACAAGTAGCACAAAATCCTCTGCATCGTTAGATAATTCTAATACAAATATTAATGCCACCCCAAAAACACCATCCTGGACTACTCATACCTCTAAAGACAAAATGACAGGGAAGTTTTCGGCCTATGCGACATCGCCCAGAGTTGAGCCTACCAAAAGAATGTCATTCCCTTATGGCGATGTCACAAGCTGGATTGGTGTTGGCTGTAATAGCGAGGATGAATGGGTTTATTTTGGTTTCAATAAAACGCCGAATATTTCTAACGATGATACCAAGGATGGCTTTAATCTAATTACTACTCGCGTTAAATGGAATAGCAATGTTGAAACTGTCGAGCTAACACAATCATGGGGAGCCGATTATATACATTTTAGAAATGATCGTTCGGCTATTTCTAAAATAGCGGCCTCAAATACTGTATTACTTGAGCTTGATTGGCATGGGCAGTCCGGCGTGTATTTTGAGTATTCTTTAAAAGGTTCATCTAAAGCAATCTCGAAAATCAGATCACAGTGCAAATCTAGGGGTTAAATTTTATGACTTGCGGTAATGATATTATATGTCTGCTTAAAGTTAAGGGCGACGATTAAAATAATTACGATGAATTATTTTAAATTACTCTTATTCAACTTATGCGCATAATACCCATTATGTTAAATCATAAGTGTTTGTAATTAATATCTATTATTTTTTTATTATTTAACATAATACAATTGTGACTATAGGATGGGGTTATGAGTGATTTAAATGAAAAAGAGCTTCAAGAGAAATTAAAGAAAATAAAAGAAGATTATCCGGAGACTGAGTTTCATTTTAAAAAAAAGCTTTTGCTGTATGTTTTGGGGTTTTTTGGGGCATTTGCGCTTATTGCTCTTGGTAGATACGCAAGCCGCCACTTTTTTTAGCAGTACGCTATTATGTTAATCAGGGTCTTTATAGAGGGAATTATATGGGTCACATGAACGCTTTTAAGGATAAAGAATACGTACTCAACATGACGACCCACCTTCTCGTCATTGATGAAGGTGAGAATACGCTTAATGTTCTAATTGGTGACGGTAATACTGTCACCGCAAATATCGAGAAAAGCCAAATATTAGAAGGCTTGAGGCT
>CAMYJG010000111.1 GCA_947258695.1 uncultured Ectothiorhodospiraceae bacterium
CTGGTACTCTATCAGGCATGGATTTACTCCACACTACAGCCTGTTACTTGCAGACGATAATCAAGAAAAGATTCTCACCTGCCTGGCACAGGCTCTGAGTCAGTTATCGGTTAACGGTTTACTACTGGAACCGGTTGCCGACGATGACAGCAAGTTAAAACGTTTACAAAGTTGCCTGGAGTCAGCCGGGTTTAATTGTAATCACTTTTTTCGTAGCTATAACTGGAGTTATTGCCTGCAGGAACAATCATATGCAGAGTACATAGCAACTCGACCTGGCCAACTGCGTAATACCATCAGCCGTAAAAAGCGTAAGCTCGAACGTGAACACGGTTACTAAATTCGCCTTTTTACTGGCGACGAAGTCCTGCATGGTATGCCCGATTACTATGCGGTCTACAACGCCAGCTGGAAACGGAATGAAATCAAGAATGCAGGCTTTTAAGACTGCTTTGTCGGAGATTTTTCGATGGCAGGCTGGTCCAGACTCGCTATTTTATATATTAAGGAACAGCCAGTCGCTGCACAGGTCGGGTTTGTACACCATCAAAATGCCAGCATTCTTAGACTGGTCTATGACAAAGCGTGGCGTCAGTATCCAACAGGCTCAATACTCACCAGTTACCTGATGGAATACGTTATCGAAATCGATAATGTAAATGAGATCGATCTTCTCACGGGTTACGATGCCTACAAACAAGACTGTGTCACCCATCCCTTTTAGCAGTCGGTTAAATACTTAGTTATTCAAACTTGTAATATTGTTTCACTATGTAGTCAGTTACTGCATTGACCGCATCGTGATCCCAGTTGAGTTTTTCATAGGCTTGCCACTTTATAACCCAGGCTTTTACATTCGCAACATTCATGGCTTTATTTCTATCGCGAATATGGATGTTGCTCTCATGGCATCTGAGACAATGGTGTTCATATAGCAACTGGCCGTATGATGTGGTGGGTGTTATATTTTTTCCATCATCTGGTGTTTGTTTAGTATCAATAGATCGAGCCAGTTCGTCTACTGGTTTATTTGTTGTCTCCAGATTCGGGGTGGCAGCAATAGACGCAGGTAGAAGCATGCTGAGTACGGTGAAAACAAGTAACATTGATTTCATTTTATATCCGTGGAATTGGTTTCCTATAAATAATAGTATAGTACTGTGATATTCGAATGAAAACCGGTTCAGAGAACAATTAATACTAATATACGTGTATTCTTATATAAAGAATAATGAACGGAAACAGGGGTAGGAGTGATTATGAATATTATAAAAGGATTATTATTAGCTGTATTTTTAATATCTGCATCCTTGCCAGTTCGTGCCAATAATGCTCAGGTTGAGGGCATCACGCAATTTCTTATAGATCGCGCAAATGATACCTATTTTTATATTTTTGAAAATAAAATGAAAAAAAGTAAGGACTTTGCATGCTATTTTCCTGAAGTGTATTCGTATATAGACGATGGTGATTTAAAGTCGCTGATCAAATCAAGTGATATCTGGGCTGAATCATTAGAGAAAGATTTCAGGATATTAAATATAAGAGCGGTTTCTTACGGCATTAGTAAAACGATTGATTTCAATAAAGCGGCTTTGAGTGCGACAAGTGATTACGCAGAAATTCTTAGTTTTTTAAAGATCAAAATCGATGAAGATGAGTACGCCTTAAATGTGATGCCCTTAGGGGCTGGTCCTGAGGTCAGGAATATTATAAATGGTTTTTATACACAGTTTATTGCCTTTCGCGATGAGTTAATTAATTTCAATAACAAGTTAGTTGAGTATGGTAAACCTTGTTCTAACACTAAGCCAACTGAAGCGCTATTCAAGGAAAATGTTGATCAGCTTAAAACAGCATACGATGATCTGGAAAAATGGATCAAGCATATTGATAAATACAAAGGTAATGTATTTGTAGATGAAAAAGCCCTGGAAGCAGCCTGTAGTGAGAAGCCAGATTTAAGAGTATGTCGTGCTAAGAACAAGGTCTTTACAGAATACATACCAACAATTAAAGAATATTTAGAAAAACCTGTTGTTCAGGCAGCGGCTGTTGTTCTGGTGATTGCTAAATATATTGCTGACATTCAGAAACGCAAGTCGTTTACAGGCAAGGTGGTGGAAGCCTTTAAAGTTATCAAGGAAGAACAGCTCGAAGAAAACCAGAAGCTGAAGAAAGTTAAGTATTATGCCATGTTTATTGCTCAGCTGGCGGACGCAGAGAATGCGGATAATGTAGAAAACATACTCAAGGAATATACGTTACCGGCATCTAGCTACCTGACTAAACGAGAAGCGGGTAAATCAACCTTTATGATATCTTCATATTTTGGTTACGCCGGTGGAAGTATTGAAAATGATGATGAAATATCATCAGATAACTCAGGTGGATTTTATGTGCCTGTCGGGCTTGAGTATAGCTATGGTCTATCTGGTGGTAGTGCCTTAAGTGTTATGTTTTCACCTTTTGATTTCGGCTACCCTGTCAGTTTAAGGATGAATGGTGAAGAGGATGATGTCGCTCTTGATGATATTGTGGCACCCTCTATAAGTGTTGCTTATGGAATCGATGATTATCCAGTAAATATTGGTATAGCCTATCAGAAAGGCAAGACAATCGGCCTGAATACAATACAGGAAAAACGCGTTTTATTCTTTATCGCATTTGATATGCCATTATTTGCGTTTTAGATATTAAAATGCCTGGGTAGGTTAGAGATTGCTAAACCCGTGCCAGGTCTCATTTTTATCTATTATAAGATGTAGAGATTATCGGGCTCTTTTTTTCTTAGTAAAGACTATTAGAACAAACCGAAAATGACACTTGCTAGATACAGAGTGATTAAATATACAATAGTGAAGAGTTTAGGTATTAAACTTATTTTTTGATAAATCGCAGAATACACAAATAATAATATCAATAGTTTCTCGGTCTGAGTAAAATAACTATTCATGTTATAGCTCTTCTCCCAGTGATGTACGATAAGTGGGGGTGTACTGTAAGATTATTAAAAATTAAACGTCTATATTTAAACGTCTTTATATAGAATAGCGCGTCAGGTATTGCTGATTTCTGAAACTAATGTTGGGCAGAGATGGTCACATTCTTCAAAAAAGTCTTTTACGAAACTGAGTTTGATCCTAAGCGCACGTTAGAGCAATGTGTTGTAAGAAATGTGCTTCAGTTGTTGGTTGTGTTAATATTGTTTATTGCACAATACTTTGGTGCGATCGGTGAACTTGACGATATCGTTGCCTACGTA
>CAMYJG010000112.1 GCA_947258695.1 uncultured Ectothiorhodospiraceae bacterium
CTCTTACTACTGAAATACCCGGACTTCAAGCGATGGAAAACTTCACTCATTAAAATATCCTTAGAATTTAATTAAGAACCTTTAATATAGTTTATTTTCTATAAAAACCACTCTCATCGAACTTTAACCCCACGGAATGAATATCATTGCCGAAAAACAAGATTATGCTCTTTATTAAGTCAAACACTTTTCTTGTTCATCACATTTAAATTATTGTAAACCTACTCCAGAGCTGGATCTATAGAATAATAAGAGACTTAACAATCTTTAACATTTACAAAACGGAGGATCTAATCTAAGTACAGGACAACGGAAGAATTCCCAGGTACCTGCGCACTCATAAATCGAGATCCGCGGCATCAACATGCCTGCTTTTATATTTCATCAGTATTAAATTATTCAGCAATGAATATAGTTGGGATATAAAAAGGACACATGAAGATGCCAAAGTGTTTATTTTTAAACCCTGCCGACACCTTTAATGTAATAAAGAATATATTACACCTTCGTTAACTAGTACTTCTTATAGGCTTTGAAAATATCTGGTTCACCCTCTTTTGGAAGCGTAATCACATAAAATGGATCTTTATGATCTCCATGCTCCATTCCGGGAGTACCTACCGGCATCGCTGGTACAGATAGCCCTTTGATATCTGGCTTCTTTCTCAACAAGGTTTTAATATCATCAGCCGGCACATGTCCTTCAATTAAATACCCACCAATGACACCAGTATGACATGAACTATATTCACCCTTAATGCCATATTGCTTTTTGATTTTATCCATATAAGGCACAGGCTTTGGATTAACCGTGAAACCATGCTGCTTTAAATGGCTCATCCACTTTTTGCAACAACCACAGGTTTTACTATAAAAAACATCAATCGTTTTTTCATCGGTATGCGACACTTTAGACTGACTCCAGTCTGGTTCCGCGGCTACTGCAGGCCCACTGATAATTACATGGAGTACAAACAGATAATAAACACATTTAATCATTGATCAGCTTTCTCATTAATAACACATGCGCCTAACTAGAGTAAGAATATTTTAATCTGAAATAATTATCAATAATTAACCTGACAGCCATCATAGACACGGTGTCAAACGCTAATACTATTAATGCTCATTTGTTGCCTACAAGGACGTAGCTAAGGCGCGATAGCATTAGGGCAGGACACCCGTAAGTAGAACAACGCAGGAGCAGTTGTCGAGGAGCGGAAACTTCACTGCCCCCTTTTATTAATCTATGATATTAAGGCACTGATCAAAAAACATCCAGATTTGGCTGGAGCATTATTATCAAATAATAAGAGAAATTGTTCGCATCTGGATCTGGATACATGATTGAAAAATAAAACATAGTCATTCTTGTGGATATTGTTTTCTTGATCTAATATGAATCTAGTGACAATAAAAATAATAAAGCTGTATAGAAGTGTATCCTTAATTGCCCTTGTTTATGGCTAATCAGGGGTATAAACGTTTATGCAACTACTTGCATGTAAATTCCATTATAAGTCCGTACACTTCAGGTCATGATAGTAATACAAACGATATGAAATTATTATCTAAACTATTTGAGTTCATAGGCATTACAGATAGCCACGCTGGATCAGCAGTTAAAACACATATTCCAGCCAACGTGCTCAACGAAGCGATAGAACATGTGGTAGATGGTATTGAGCCCAGCTTGCGATATTTTCCCGGTTATAAAAAAATCCTTAATAACGGTGTTGCCGCATCACTGGCTTATATCAGTAATCTGGTCGATACCATTCCCGAGCCGATCTTTATCAGTCGTAAAGACTTTTTCAAAGACGCACGGATTAATGCTTTTTTTGTAACCGTTGCAGATATGCAGGATATTTTCAGCAATAGTATAGAACTAAGATATTTTCTTGAAGCGGCAGAAAATTGTAATCTAAACGAAGCCTATGCGCTGCTATGTATGGCCGAGACAGAAAAAACCGTGCTCGGTATGGATCTAAATGAAGATATTATTCAACGTGAAGTCCTGCAAACAGCACTCGATTTTTCCGAGCATAAAATTTTGTCACCAGCCGCAAGCGAGGCCGAAGTACGCAAAGGTATTAAACAATGTATTTTTGACGGGCTGATCACTCATGCACTACAACAAATTGTTAAGCTTCAGGAACAAAAAAAGGAGCTTGAAAAACAGGAATGTATTCTGAATTCAAGATTGAAAACGAGACAGTCACAGGGTGGCGGCCTAAGTAATTTACTGGTCAGTGCAACTGAAAAAAGATTATCAACGGATATAGAACAAAAAAATACGGAAAACGAAAAAAAACTTAAAAAGTTTCCAGCTAGTTGGGAGGCTCCTCGCTTTTATCTCGAAATCATAAAAAATACCCTGAGCCAGCCCGAAAAATTTATTTGCATAAAAGAAAAGTCATTCTGCTTAACTAATATGAGAACAGTGGCTAGTGAGAATACTTCACAATCAGTAGAGACCATCCATTTTCATCAAATTACCATTGCTGATGTGCTAGAAAGAGTTGTCGCCATAGTGCGCTACCCCCGGAGTGAAATACTACCCAGGCAGGAATTTAAACTACATCAGTAAAGGCGTGCCATTGTTCATATTATTCTGACAGGGGTATGACTTATCTGATACGCCATTACACTTATAAAATGTAAGGTTGAAAACTTACCAAGTATAGAGACTTTCGGGACTGACAAAAAGAATTCAATTATTTGTAGCTGTGCCTCGTTGGTTAACGACGCTACGAATTATTCAGACAAGGAGAACAAAAGCAGCTATAACCGGAGATAATATAAGAATTTCATATTAATAAACTCTAATATTGAGCTATCTCAAAGCATTTAAGTAAATAATAATATATAAATGTGTTAAGAATCCAAAATATTAAGAAATACAGGTATCAGGCTTAATAATTAAACAGGAGAGCCGTCATGATCAAAGCAGTAATTGGTTTCATTCTTGGAATTGTGTTTTTTGGGGTCGTTGGCTGGAATATGGCCTCTGACATGATGTTACGTGAAGTTGCTAGTCCATTTGGAGTGGAGGAAACAGCTGCACGCATTCAACGTAATATCCAGTCGTTATCTGCCAATGGATGGACCCTGTCCGGTCTGCGTAATCCAGCAAGGGCAGTCGCAAAATCAGGCACGAATGTACCGCCTACTCTACTGATTGAAGCCTGTAGCACCAAATATTCAGGCCCCATCCTAAAACGGGGCGGAACACGCATTTTATCTATTCTGATGCCTTG
>CAMYJG010000113.1 GCA_947258695.1 uncultured Ectothiorhodospiraceae bacterium
CTGGCTGCGATCCTATCCGGGTATGCTCATGTTGATTTCACATGACCGCGATTTTCTCGATCGTGTCGTCACCCACATAGCACACATAGAACAACAAACCCTAACGCTCTATACCGGCAACTACTCAGACTTCGAAGTACGACGCGCACAACACCTCGCGCATCAACAGGCACAATATGAAAAGCAACAACGTGAAATAAATCACATGCAAAGTTTTGTCGATCGCTTCAAAGCCAAGGCATCGAAAGCTCGCCAGGCACAAAGCCGAGTAAAAGCGCTGGAAAAAATGACCGTTATTAGTCAGGCGCATGTGGATTCTCCGTTTGATTTTCATTTCAGCACCCCGGAAAATCTACCTAACCCCTTATTACGTCTGGAAGAAGCCACAGCAGGCTATGGTGACAAAACCATCCTGCAAACTATTAATATGAACATCGTAGAGGGCGACCGCATAGGCTTGCTAGGCCATAATGGTGCTGGTAAATCTACTCTGATAAAACTACTGGCTGGAGAAATTAACCCACAGTCCGGTAAGCGTAGCCCGGCAAAAGGCATTAACGTCGGCTACTTTGCACAACACCAACTCGAACAACTGGATAAAAACGCCAGCCCGTTACTTCACCTTCAACGGTTAGACCCAAAAGCCACTGAACAAAAGCTGCGCAGCTACCTCGGCGGCTTCGCCTTCCAGGGTGACATGGCAACTGCAGCCGTGGAGCCCTTTTCCGGAGGTGAAAAAGCTCGCCTGGTACTGGCACTACTCGTTTATCAACGCCCCAACTTACTATTGCTGGATGAACCGACTAACCATCTAGATCTGGAAATGCGCTTGGCATTAACAACCGCCTTGCAGGAATTCGAAGGCGCACTCATCGTCGTCTCGCATGATCGCCACCTGCTGCGTACCGTTGCTGATACCTTGTTACTGGTTGCTGATGGAAACGTGAATGATTTTGATGGAGATCTGGAAGATTACCGCAAATGGGTAAGAGACCAACTCAGGAATGACGCAGAAGAAACCGCACCTGGCCAAACTGCCGGCACCAATAAAAAACAACAACGACAAGAAGCCGCCGCCAAACGCCAGCAATTACGCCCCCTGCAAAATAAAATTCAGAAACTGGAAAAACAAATGGAAGCCTATAATACAGAAAAACAAACATTGCACGAACAACTCGCTGACAGTGAACTGTATGAAGAAGAAAATAAAGACAAACTAAAAACCATACTCGAAAAACAAACAAAGATGGAGCAGGCATTGCAAGAAGTTGAGGAGCAATGGATGCAGGCTAATGAGGAAATGGAGGGGATCGAATAAATTAGCTTGTCATTACGAGCGGAGAGCGTCAAACTTATAAAAGTCTTATTAGAATCTAAATCACATTCTTCACGCCGCCTAGTGTAACCGACTAAGGTCTATCTGCAAATCACAACACAATCGTATGCTTTCACAAGTCGAAGAAAGTGTAACCGACTAAGGCCTAATTGAGAATTAAAATTTAATATAAGAGAACTAGCGTTAACTAAAAATACAGAATGGGTTGAAATCAGCGATCATTTATCTAAGCTTGTATCGGAAATGGAAAAAATACAAATCGACTTGTTCATAATGACAAAGGTGTCAACTATACAAACTATAGCCCAAGTGCAGCCTCTTTAAACTTGGTAGACATGCCACCTGCTGCACCTTTAACGCATACAATGTACTGATCCTTGTTTTTGCTAATTGCCCGCAAAAACATTTCCCTAAGCTCTTTTTTTAGATATCGCATTGGGTTTATGCCGTAGGGCATGGGTCGTGGTACGAAATCCATTACACCAGAGCATCTACCGGACAGCGCTACCAGTTCATAGGTTAAATCGAATATTTTTTCATTCATGGGCCATCCATTTGCCTGCGGCCCATAAAGTGCAACCAGGAAACTTTTCAAATCTTGTCGTTCATGGAGATCCATATCATCGCTCCTTGATGTTTTTTACCATTAGGGTAAATTTTTCCTTGCTGCCCGATATTGCTATTTTGTGAATGGTGAGGTCATCTAAAATGAAAACTTGTCCTTGTTTCATTTTGCTGTTGTATCCGGCGTAAAGATCCGCCTTGCCCAATTTTAATGACAGTGTGCTATCTGGGTCATTCCCCATGCTTTCAGATATTTTAGCGGAAATGTTAATTAGCCATTCAGGTAAATTAGATTTGTGTTTACGGTCAAAGATTGATTTGATGAAATCATTCTCAATACCAGTTAAATCAATCCGATGATAAAATGTTTTTGGGTCTAGAGTCTCATGCGAGAATGACCAATCTTTGTATTTTATAACCAGAGATCCGCCAATATGACCTATCAAAACGGGGGAGGGATATTCGACTTTAATATTCGTTGACAGTACTAAATCATCTGCGTTGGCTGATGACATGAACAGTGTCATCGCAATAAATATTGACGTTATTATCTTTTCCATTAATTTTAACCTTTCTTCCGTTGATGTGATTAGACTATCATAAGCGTTGTTCGTCATCAATATGCTGCAAGGATGTCAGATGTTCACATCGCAAGACAAAAAAGAGGTTAGTCGATTAATCGATAAATTTCCGGTTGCAACCGAAATATCAATTGCAAAGATTAAAGCAAACTCCGTGAGTTATTACGGAGCTGTTAAAGTAAACGATGGAATAAAAGAAATAGACAATAAACATTCGATATTTGAAATTGGTTCAATCACCAAAGTATTTACATCTGCAATACTATCGCAGATGATAATTGAACATGAAATAGGCCTGGACGACCCTATAAATGACAATCTGGGTTTTCCTTTAAAACATGATTATAAAATAAGCTATAAAGAACTTTCCACTCACACGTCAGGTTTACCTTCTATACCTTTGAGCTTATTGCTCAAAATATTTTTTGGGAAAAAGGATAATCCGTATAAGGACTTTGGAGAAGAAAAATTAATTCATTATCTCAAATATGAACTTAAACCAAAAAAGAGAGGCAAGCTACGCTACTCGAATATAGGAGTAGGCTTGCTTGGCTATGTTCTTTCTGAGTATGCACAGCTGCCTTATGATCAATTGTTAAAGCAAAAGCTCCTTACTGAGCTGGGTATGACTGAAACGACAACGATTAGAGAAGAAATACAAGATAAACTATTAACGGGTCTTGATAAAAAAGGTAGGCCTGCAACAAATTGGGATCTAAATATTCTAGCAGGAGCCGGTGCAG
>CAMYJG010000114.1 GCA_947258695.1 uncultured Ectothiorhodospiraceae bacterium
GCTAACGACCCAAAGTGGACATTCGATAATTATCAAATAATGACACTTAAAAATACTAAAAGTAATTATGGTTCCATCGCTAAGTGGATTCATTGGGCAATAGCCATCCTATTTTTATGCTCGTATTGTGCTGTTTATTTTCGACATTGGTTTACAGAAGAAAAAACACCAGCAAACTGGACAGCATTGCAATTGCATTTGTCATTTGGTATCACCATTGCCGCAATGGTTGTGCTTAGAATTATTTGGCGCAATATAAATCAAATTCCAAATCAAGAGCCAGGATCTAGACTCGCACATTTAGCAGCTCATCTTGGTCATTACGCTCTATACCTTGTGATGATACTTATGCCTCTCACAGGCTATGTAGGTACTGGTGTGAATACAGAATTTTTCTTTATGTTTGATATAACAAAGTTTGGATCCACATCTCTTTATCAAATGCTAGTTACAAACTGGATGGGTTTAAGCTTTGAGGAGTTTGAAGCTCCTGTCGACTTTATTCATAAAGAGATAATGGGTAAATGGGCAGTGTGGATTTTAATTTTAGGGCATGCCTTTGCCGCTATGTATCACCATTTTGTCAAAAAGGATCGCACCTTAATAAAAATGACTAAAGGGTAGTATTATTTAGTTAGCCTTTTTCACACGAATTCTGCTGCCGTCTACATCATTTTATTTGGGTTTCTATATATCAGTGTATGTAAGGTGTAGGCTATTAACTAGGTCTAATTTAGTTGAGTATTTAAGATATTTGAAGGAGTACTGACATGTTTACGGCATTAGATGGATTAAAACCACACGCACATTGGTTGTTAAGGCTATGCCTTGCAAGTGTGTTTATTTTTCACGGTTCGATGAAATTCATGAACCTTGAAGGATTTACTCAAATGATGGGGCTTTCAGCTCCCATTGCTGTCCTAGTTGCTTTTGCAGAGGTCGCAGGAGGCATTGGCATTATCGTTGGTGGATTATCAAGCGATTTGATTACACGTTTGGCTGGGCTTGCCATAGCACCAGTTATGCTTGGTGCCATTTTTATGGTGCATTGGGGTCGATGGAATTTCATGCCTGCAGAGGGGTTTCCTGCTGGCGGTATGGAATTTCAAGTAGTCTTGTTGTTAATTGCTGCTTACTTTGTTGTGGTCGGAAATAAAATTTCGAATCAAACAAGCTAACTATGATTTTTAGCTTCAACAGAATGTCTGCTGCTCTTGTAGCAGATGTTCGGCATAGGATATTAAAACTATAATCAGGATATTTTTACTCTGACTACGGACATGATTTCAAGCTTCATGCCGGCTATATTTTCAGAGCTTACGTAGTAGGTTAGATTCACGCGTTGTCCTTGTAGGCTTTTGTATTTCTTTTTGCGTTTACCTTGTTTCCGCTCATAGGTTTCATACCACTGTTGGTTTGCCTCGCGCTCTTTTAGATTGCGTTTTTTATCCGCCTGGAATTTAGGTTTGGGCTTGTAAATACGATGATGCTCCTTATGCTTTACATACGGTCTATCCGAATCAATGCGTATACGCACGCGATCACGGGTATCGATGTGTATATGCGGCGGCAAAACACGGGTTTGCACCCAACGCTGATGGTCGTGATAATAATAAAAACCACTGGTAAACTGAAAATAAACCCGAACGGAGGGATAATAATAGTAATCATAATAATGCGGACGAAAATCCACATGTGGCGGTGGGCCGTAATAAACCGGGTCATAAACACAAGCTGTAAACATGACCGGTATACCGGAAAAAATTAGTAACCCCATCAACCGGCGAATACTTCGTAACACAACCCCGTTTTGCTTAACCATAATCCACCTCTTTAGCATTAACATCAGCCGAGAAGAATAGCGTAACAAAAAACCTTGGTAAGCAAGCTGACCCTCATCAATAAGATCGTTACCAAAACCGGCATACAGATGGTGCGCATAGATACAGAACCCGGCAAATCAAAGGCCATGACCTCATCGCATGTACACTGCATCGGATAGTAGCAACAAACCCGGTACTACAGTCCGATACAGTACACATTACGGTAATTCATTAACGGCGCTGGCCATCGTGCTTTTGTTTATAGATTTGCCGGCTTGCTCTGTCCTGCGCATGATGCAAGATATTACGTTCTGCGCGCGTCAAGTGGCCATCGGACTTATAAGCTTTTTCGAGGCGATTGATGCCTTGTTGCTGCTTACGCAAACGCCTGGTTTCACGCGCCGTCAGCTCGCCGGAGCGCATACCTTCTTTAATGCGGTGTTTCTGCACATGCTGCCTTGCGTTAACTTCGGGGTCATGAGTATTAGCCGCATAAACCAGAGTGTTAGCTGTCAACAAACTGAATATACCGAAGGTGGTTACCATTAATGCTTTCATGTTATTTCTCCAATATTGCCTACTGTAGTGATTTATAAAGGTATAACGCGCTGCTACGGTATCGGTTGACAAAAAAGTGCTGTTCCCAAATAGTGATTCAGCGCATTTCCTAATGGTAACGGTGGTTTGTGGCACCCCTTACGGTGGGGAATCGAGAAGCCATGCTTATATTGGTCTATGTTTATTCAATTGATACTCAATTTTAATGTAGTACAGTCACATTACCGTATCTCACACGGCACAACTTGCATAGCTAGCCACCTTGTAACTTGTTGTATTTTCGAAAATATTTTGGCCAAATTATTCAATACTCGAATAATTAGCCATCAGTGCCGCTTATAGCGATCAACACAATTTTTGATTAAGATTTGTAACTATTTTTAATAGAATATCGACATATTTTTCTAAAAGGTGGTAAACAATGAAAGTTATTAATAAAAAAACGGTAATGACTAATACAACAATTAAAGTTTCACACGAAGACTTAATTAACGCACTTAATGCTAGCGGAAACTATGATATTCCCTATGACGCTAAAGTTTGGATCGATTGCGAACAACGGCAAAAATACAATATAAACGAAGGTGGATACGTAAATATAAATTTTAACAAATCCGAAGAAATTCCAGAAGAAATTGACGAACCAGTACCATTTTAAATAGCCGGCCAATGCACCATGATCACAGTAAGAAACAGGTATCCGCATCTACTAGCATAGCTTTAATACTAAGAAACCTTAGGTTGGGAAGAGCTTGCTAACGCCAACGCCCCCCATAATTAATAACCTATCGTTTATCAATGCCTCATAGTTTTGCACTACAAAAATCACATTAAATT
>CAMYJG010000115.1 GCA_947258695.1 uncultured Ectothiorhodospiraceae bacterium
CCAGAGGGTGAAATTCTAGAATTTAAAGTAGATTTAACTTATGAATACAATAATAAAAATATTATTATAGGGCATGCTCTGGTAACTGCATCATTAGACAGTATATATAGCCGCTTATGGAACCGCCTCTGGATTATTCTGCTGTCAAACGGTTTTAAAACTGCATTGGTGGCTGTGTTTATCTATTTCTTATTTTATCAATTAATAGCACGGCATTTGTCGACAATTTCAGCTTTTTCAGAAGATCATGATCCCCTATCAAATAATAAGTTATTAACGCTTGATAGAGTTGGCAACAGGCATGATGAATTTGATGCAGTAGTGACATCAATAAATGATATGCACGCCCGGATAAGCGGGCAGGTCGTTGAAATTAATCAACAAAAGCAGTATTTGTCACATACATTAAACAGCATCGGTGATGCTGTTATAACAACTGATAATATGGGCTGTGTAACTCGCATGAATCCGGTTGCTGAGCAGCTAACTGGCTGGACCAATGTAGATGCGTATATGCAACCCTTAAAAACAATTTTTCCTATCGTAAATGCATCCACACGTGAGCCCATTGACAACCCTGTCAATAAAGTCTTAGTAACGGGTGAAACGGTTTATTTAAGCAATCACACGACATTGATTTCAAAGAGTGGAGAAGAGTATCAGATTGCCGACTCTGCTGCGCCTATTCTCAATGATGGCAAAATATTAGGTATGGTACTGATATTCAATGATGTCACTGAGCAGTATAGAATACGGCAAGAACTTCAAGAAAGTGAGGCTAAATTTCATACGCTTGCAACCGTTGCACCGGTCGGAATTTTTAAGACTGATAGACATGGAAATTGTTTATATGTCAATGAAAAGTGGTGCGAAATTACTGAGCTATCTGCAGAAGAGGCTAAAGGAGATGGTTGGCTAAAGGGCTTGCATCCAGATGATAGGGAGAATGTTTTTGCCGAGTGGAATAAATGTACAACTGAAAACACTCCCTTTAAACTTGAGTACCGCTTTAGAAAAATAGATAGTGTGAAATGGGTATTAGGGCAGGCTATTGCTGAAATTAATGATAAAGGTTACGTGGTTGGCTATGTTGGAACAATTACAGATATAACAAATAGCAAAAGTATCGAAAAAGAATTGATTCAAAGTGAGCGAAAGCTACGTCTGATTCATGAACAAATTCCTGGCATTGTGTATCAGTTTTTAATAGCTGCCGATGGTAAAAGATCATTACCTTATGTAAGTTCATCAATTGAGAAGTATCTTGGTGTAACAGCAGAAACAGTCATGGACGATGCAGAAAAATGGTTTGAGTTAACGCATCCAGTTGATTACCCAGGTCTTGAAAAATCTATTCTTGATTCAATGAATCAATTGAGTGTATGGGAATGGGAAGGGCGTTTTATACAGAAAAATGGTGCACGAGTATGGCTCAGTGTGACATCTACACCAGAACGGCTGAATGATGGGAGTACTCTCTGGAATGGGGTCATTGTCGATGTAACAGAGCGAGTTCAAGCTAATGAAGTTATAAAACGCAGTCAAAAAATGGATGCTCTGGGGAAATTAACAGGAGGTATTGCTCATGATTATAATAATATGCTTGGTGTTGTACTGGGGTATGCTGAAATGTTAGCTCTGAAACTTAGAGAGCAGCCAAAATTACAAAGTTATGTGACTGAAATTACTCGTGCTAGTGAGCGTGGTGCGAAGCTGACGAGAAAATTATTGAGTTTTTCTAAACATAAAACATCAGAGCTTCAAAAACTCAGTATTAATAATGTGGTTTTATATGAGCAAGATATGCTGGAAAAAACCCTAACTGTTCGGATTGAATTAGCGCTGAAGCTTGATGAAAAATTATGGTCAGTTAGACTTGATCAAAGCGAACTCGAAGATGCAATTTTGAATTTAAGTATTAATGCTATGCATGCTATTGATGGTAATGGTAAATTAACACTTGAGACAAGTAACGAGCAGGTTCAAATATCTGAAGCAGAGCGATTAGGTGTGATTCCTGGTGATTATGTTCGACTTGCTATTACTGACACTGGTTGCGGTATGGATGATGCTACCAGAGAGAAAATATTTGATCCTTTTTATACTACTAAAGGAGAGCAAGGAACCGGGCTTGGTTTAAGTCAGGTTTATGGTTTTGTTAATCGTGCAGGTGGCAATATTCATGTTCACTCACAGCTAGGGCACGGTACTACCATGTCTTTGTATTTCCCACGATTTATTGGTGAAGAAAATAATAGAAAATCGCCAGAGGCAGTTGATAGCTCAAACTTTAAACCTGAAGCTACAATCCTTATTGTTGATGACGAGCCTGCTCTCCTTAATCTTGCAGGCGAAATATTGAGTGAACAAGGTTATAAAGTATTTAAGGCTGAACGTGCAAAGCAGGCTTTAGATATTCTAGAGAAAGAGAAAATTGATCTACTGCTTTCAGACATCATAATGCCAGAAATGGATGGTTATGAACTGAGTACTATTGTAAAGGAAAACTATCCTGACATAAAAATACAGCTAGTCAGTGGGTTTTCCAGTGAAGGACATATTAAACTAGTTGATGGGTCCATATCTCAAAACTTACTACAAAAGCCGTACAGCACAAAGGAATTGCTTGATACTGTACAGACTTTATTACAGTAGATTGTTAATTCGTTTGTAAGAGTCGGGAAGAAAAGTATAAATGGGTCGGTGTGGAGTTACCTTGGCTTTTAAATAATTAAACGAAATTAAATATGATGGAGGGATGTGTGCCACGAACACAAAGTAGTAAGTTTTGTGGAACTGTAATAAAGATGAGAGTAGATCTCTCGAAGTCTGCCTAGGGGTCGGCTTCAAACCACTCAAGAGATCAAAGTCTCTGATTAAAAGTATCCGTTAAACTGGGGGAGGTTCATTCTGACCCCGCTTTTTGAGGCGCCATAAAAAGCAAATGAGAAATAAATTAATGACAGGAGTAACATGGTAACTAATTAACAGGATTTTAACGCTGCAATAATCCAGGGAGGTTGTTATGCTGATGTTAAAACATTTAATAATATTCCTTCTCAGTACATTATTCTTAATTGCCTGTAGTAGTTCTTCAAATGATAACGATAACGGTTTTGGTTTGTCGCAACGGCCGGGTAATCCCGACTGTTCTATTCCAGTAGCAGCCAGTAC
>CAMYJG010000116.1 GCA_947258695.1 uncultured Ectothiorhodospiraceae bacterium
GGGTGTGGGAAACCACGCTTTTGATTTTTTAAAGACTAATATTTATACATACCCGCAACAAGACTTACGATGAGAAGAAATAGAGATATCTAATTTGGATGTTATAATCCTGACATCCAATATCCCAAATGATCATAAAACCATGAATAGAGCCACTCCCATTGTTTTAAGAAACAATAATAATCAGCTTGAGCTGCTTGCCTTCAAACACCCCAATGGCAGAAGCCAGCTGGTGAAAGGTAAGTTGAACAAAGGTGAAAGCCTTGAGGCGGCATGTGTGCGAGAACTGGAAGAAGAGTCTGGTATTCAGGCACAGGTGGTCAGACACCTCGGCGTCTGGGATTCTAATTTCAAGAAACAGGTTTGGGGATTTTGCCTGATGCATTACGAAGGAAGCCAACCAGATTATTGGGATCATGAAACAAAAGACGATGGTGGCCATATTTTCAGTTTTTTCTGGCAGCCGTTGAATACCCCACTAAACGATAGTTGGAATGAGGTTTACACAAACGCTTTTCAATACATCAAGAAGGCGTTAGCTAAATAAAGTCAGAGCAATTTTTCCTCGGATCCCTTTACTCCCTAACCATATCGCTACGTTATACGGTAACCATGTTTGCATACAGTAAAAAATGAAAGCTAACCTCTAACATAAAGCTTTCCAGTTTCCAGAAAAATTCACAGTCATAGTACTCACCATTTTCAGTATCAAAAATCGTTAGCTAGTTCTATTCATTCCTGTCTAGTGAAACGATAAGTGTTCTTTTATCCCAGCTCAGGTTCAAATGCACACCTTGCCATCACGTGGTGTAGTTAACTCAAACTGGTCATATTTTGTTTCCAGTGTTTTACGGGAATAAACGTTATGGCTGATATCGATATTAATCTGTATGAGCCTGGAATAAACGAGATGATCAACGAGTTCAGTATTTAAAGCGGTTTAAACAGTGATCTAGTGAGCATCTGTCGAATTTCATTGAGCTTATATTGTGTTTTGATGTTCTTGGTAGCTTATTGTGCAAAGGTTTGTTGTTTGTGTTTATTTATAATTGCTTATTACTAATCCTTTACAGGGGAGGGATAAACAGTTACACAGAAATTGTTAAAGTCTCGATTATTCATCTTCATTATCAAGCTTATATAACTCGCTTAAGCTTAATTGAATGACCGTCGTTGCATACTTTATTGAATTAGCTAATGAAGGGTTTTTATCGATCACCTTATCGAAATAAACTTCTAGCATTCGCATAGTATTTTGCATTTGCCATCTTAGTTCATCTGTTAATAAATCTATTTCATTGAGTATTTCTAGCGAGTCTTCATCGTTACTGTGCGCTGTCTCCTGAAGATATTTACCCAGCTCATCACTCAAAAGACCTGATTCTTTCAGGTTCTGTAACATACGTATTAAGATAGCGCGTAAGGTTGACAGGTTTCTGTCTTTTTTATTTCTTTCCCAGAAGTCGCTTAAATCATTTGACATAATCTCCAAAGCGACTTTATTTTTTCTCATCACTTCAGATTCAGATGATAAAAACTCGGCGTATTTCTTTACACTTGGTTTTGGTAGCATTACTGTAGATTTTAATTCAGCTCTTTTTACCACTGTTAACACAGCTCGATAAACATCTTTGCTATGCGTAATACTATTGAGCTGTAAATATGGCAATATATCTCCTAAAGATCGTCCCGAATTTTTAAATTTATTGTATAAAGCATGAACACTATCGGACATACCTATAATACGGCCGATTAAGCCTCTTTCATGCCCACTTAAAGCTCTTGGGTAACCTGAGCCATAACAATTTTCATGATGCTCAAGTACTCCACGAGCTACATCTTTATCAACGTCATCGATAGCATCGATGATTAATTGACCAACCAGAACATGTGCCTGTAATGTGCGCCATTCTTTTGCATTAAGTTTTCTCATGGTCATGACAAGGTCTGGTGATAAATGTAATAAACCTACATCATGAATTATAGCTGTGATTAATACATTTCTAGTCGTCTTATTATCAAGTTTTAGTTCTTTAGCAATTAAACCGGATAGCCAGGCAGTAAACAATCCCTTCTTATATTCATTGGGTATCTGGCTTTTCATGACGGTGAGTTTTTGCCAAATCACTGAAGGTATATTGGCTGTAGTTATAAGATCATTGAAAAACTCTGTATATTGAGAAGCCTTGTTGATTTTTATGATTTCTTCGTTTTGAAGATATGTTTTTTTAAAATCCTGTATCAAAACTGTTGCGTTTATCTGTGAATCTAAACCAACCTGGAAATGTAAGGGTTTCAATAATTTATGTTTTAAAAGTCTGCTTCTAGTGCTCTCATCAATGATCGTGCCTTTTTTGATGAGCAATACTCCATCTGCATTCTTTATATCGTCAGAGGTGGAAACCTTGTTACCTTCGGTATTTAGATCGGCTAGATGTTGAGAATAATAACCATCCTTAGCTGTATTTTCGATAAGTTGTATAAAGTCGTCGTTCATTTATTTTTTATAAAACAGTAGCTTATATTAATGAGTGATTAAGAACGTAGCTGAATGATAGATAATCAATCACTCTTAATGATAATAGGCTATATTTATTATTTTTCTCGTATATATAGTAAGAACTATAAAATAAGCTCGTAGGATAGGGTTAGGTATGAACATCAATAAAAAAAAAAAAAAAAGATTTAATATACAAGCAAAAAGATTTGTTGGGTTTACTTCGTCAATCCAATCTACAAAATAAAAACTGTTCTCTGTTTCCTCCTTGCCTCCGCATTTCAACTTCATCTCCTGAGTCGTTCTACCTCCTGCGCTGACCGCTATGGAGGTGGGAATGCAGTTGAATTGTATGGAGCAATTCTTGCCATGTAGTCGTCTGTGTTGGGTGTTGCTTTGGCTTTTCAAGCACGCATCAAC
>CAMYJG010000117.1:0-6153 GCA_947258695.1 uncultured Ectothiorhodospiraceae bacterium
GGATTGATATATTTAGATGTGTCGGATGACATACCTGAGTTTCCTGTAACCGTCAGAAAGGATATGGATGAGCAGCTGAAAAAGAAAATACAAAAGGCAATAATTTCACTTAAAGATAAAGATATCCTCACCTTGATAAACAAAAATATTACAGGTTTTGTTAGTGCAAAAGATGAAGATTACAATTCCATCAGAAAGTTGATGAATGAATTTAAACTGCACTAATTGTTACTACAACAACTAATATAATGAGTAAAAATATGAAAACACTTTTTATTATGAACGAGCCACCCTATGGAAATGAGCGACTTTATAATGGGTTGAGACTCGCACATACCTTGATTAAGCATGAGCATGAAGTGATCGTTTTTTTAATGGCCGATGCAGTGGTAGCCGCCAAGGCAGGTCAAAAAACACCGGAGGGTTACTATAATATTGAGCGCATGCTGGGGCGTGTTATTAGAAAAGGACAAGTATTGTTGTGCGGTACCTGTATGGATACCAGGGGATTGACTGATGATGATATTCTCGACGGTGCACAACGAAGTACGATGGATGCATTAGCCGAGGAAACGGAACGCGCCGATAAAGTCCTAGTCTTTTAAGATGTCCTATCCCTCCATATTATCCCAGTGCAATCTACGCTAGATCGGCGCTCAGGTTATACCATGTGTGACATGAAGTAGTATGCTAACAAGAGTACTGATAATTAAAATTACTAACGGCAATATGCAAAACTTATGTCCTTCACACACCTTTAATATATTCACATAATTATATAAATTACTGGTTTAATTATATAAATACATAAAAAATTTAGTAAACATGTCTAATTAGTTATTGTCTATTCATTATAGATCATTATAGTATGTAACCTAAGTCACACGTAGAACCTTACTATGAAAGACAATGCAAAAAGACAGATCACATTTGTCACCATTTTAATATGGCTGATGTCTATGACTTCTGTAATTGCATCACCTGTGCATATAATGCAAATGGATCATAGCAAGATGTCTGAAATGTCTATGGTTGTTGAAGCAGTTGCTAACATGCAGCAGGATACATCTCAGAAAAATTGCAAATGCAAGGATGATTGCAAGACATGCGAATGCAGTATGTGCAATCAGTCATGTGCACCACATGGTTTCACAGCACTATATTTAGATAATCAAACTCAAAATATCCTTGACCTTTCTACAAGTCTTTTCTACTACGATACCAGTAAATCTCATATCAAATCGTTTACCTCCAGGTTGTATCGACCACCCATTCAGTAATCTGTAATTTCTATCTGTTTCATTTTATTCACGAGCTGTTAAGCTTGTGAATACAGGTGATTTATCAGGTGGTTTTCACTCACAGTTATATACAGTCACATAATTTACTAATTAAGGCATTATCGTAAGGAGATAGTCATGTATGCCATGTTTAAGAAAACATTATTACTCATATCATTAATTATGAGCACCAACATATCTGCTGAAACTTCTAATATTCAAAAAGGATTGATTGAAATGGAATATCACTGGCAACAGTTGATTAATGAGACAGATAAAAATAAGCAATCAATCATGATTAAAGAACATCGAAAAATGATGAATAATTTGCAGTCTTCAACGACTGGTCACATGCACGGTGGTAATCATCATCACTCAAATGATGCAATGCATGCTATTGATCTGCATATGAACATGATCGATATGATGGGCGAATAGGAGATAATTCATGAAAAACTTATACTTTATCATTACTCTAATTTGTACAACGCTGTTTGCAACTCCTGTTTTTGCATCTGACACAAACTGGCATCAGAAAACGGACTCGTATTCCTTGTACCTGGGGATTGTCCCTGCAAGTAAAATAAAGAAGAATCCAGTCTTAATTGATAATGATAAAAAGATGCATGGTGGTATTGGAGCATCTGATGGGGCATTGCAACATATCATGATTGCTTTATATGACACGCAATCTAATAAGCGTGTTACTAACGCGACTGTCATCGCTAAATTATCGAAAAAGAAAGTATTTAATAAAAACGTAATCTATCGGCCTCTTGAGAAAATGAATACGAGTGGTGTGACCACTTATGGAAATTTTTTCCCGATGAAAAAGAAGGGTGTCTATCAAATAGATGTCGATGTTTATACAAGTGATGGATCAACAGTAGAGACTACCAGTTTTCAATACAAAAGATAACTGATGCTCACAACACATTAATAGGAGAATGTGATGAGAATTATATCGAATTCATTCAATACCCTGGTCGTTATCCTGTTACTTATGATGGCAACCAATGCCAGCGCTATACCTGCATTTGCTCGAAAAAGTAATATTTCTTGTACAGCCTGTCATGCGGCATGGCCGTCTCTTAATGCTGCAGGTAGGAGATATAAGGAAAATGGTTATCGATTTTCACCTATTCAAACACCTGAAGTTAAAGTTACAGAAAACTTATCTTGGGATAAAAGTCTGCCTGTCTCTGTAATATTGGTTGCAAGGCCGTATGATAAAAAAGACTCTGGTGAGACGAAGATCAGGGCACTGCATGAAGCGGAGCTGATGATCGCAGGACCCATGGGTGAAAAAATGTCTGGCTTCTTTGAACTTGAAGCCGAAGATGAAGTCACCAATGAAATTGGTCTAGATGTCGGGATTCATGCTGCACAGTTTACTTACAGTCATAACCAAAGTTTTAACCTGCAATTCGGTTACCAGTCGCTGTTAGCCTTTGATCCGTATTTAACCTATAGCGCACATTTGAGAATGACCAGAGGGCACCTCTCGGTTATTGACCAGGGTTTTGGTGGTGCAGATAACGATTCTCGCTTAAGAGATTCCAGACAGAATGTGATTGCTTATGGAAGGCCCGTTAATCCTATGACATTAAACCCGGGGTGATGCTGGGTTTGCTTTCCATTAGTGGAAGTTGTCCTGCAGGAGCAACCAATTGTGTGGTTGAAAGGGACTATGAAAGAACCGGAATTGATTTTCAAATTGAATTAGAGCAGTTCGTTATTTCAGGAGCTATTCTGAATGCAGCTGATGATAACGCTACAGTAACTGATGAAATAGAAAACAATGCTCAATATGTTCAGGTTTTTTATGCGGATCACACCAATGGAAGGGCTAACTGGGCACCACTTCTCCGATTTGATAATTATGAAAAATCGGGTGGTTCAGAGACGATAGATGAGCTGACTCTTGGATTTAATTATTATTTTAGCGATAACGTTAGAGGAATGGTTGAGTTCTGGGATAGAAATGGTGATGGCTCTACTGCTGATGATGATCGATTAACGTTGCAATTATTTGCAGCATTTTAGTACCAGTTGTGGTTGTGGTTGACTACCAGAAACAAATACCAGTTTCTGGTAGTCATTTTTTAAACCTATTAAAGTAGAGAAATGTCATGAGAGTTAATCGAATCAGTACTACAAATAATTCTGATCAAGATAATAAAAATATTTCATCATTATGGTTCTTGACCTGTGAGCAACACATACCATGTAAGCTAAAACCAAGGTAGCAGGTTTCATGTTGATTCAGATTAAGGAATGGCAATGGATACTGTAACGGCATCAATTAAACAACACTTAACGGTTTCTGCTCTCGCAAAGTCAGCCAATGTGAGCCGTGATCAGGTCAGGTATTACACGCGTATTGGCTTGTTGAATCCTGTTCGCAATCAGAACAATGGTTACAAATTATATAGTCCTGACGATATTACTCGAATGCTTTTTATTCTTAAGGCAAAGAATTTAGGTTACACGTTAAAAGACATTGAACAAATACTATCTCATACACATCACGGGCATTCACCTTGTCCAATGGTAAGAGACATTATTGAAGAACGTATAGAAGCAAACAGGAGGAAGCTGGATGAACTAATGGAATTACAGTTAAGAATGGAAAAGGCGGCTTCTGTGTGGAAAAAACTACCAGATAAAGTACCGGATGGGGACTCCATCTGCCATCTTATTGAGTCATTTGTCCATGAGTAGATGTGACAAAGACAGTAAATTTTAAAAAGGAGAAAACAATGAAATCTAACATTTTGAAAATAATTACGCTTGTTGCTTTGAGTGCACTAAGTATGAATGCTTTTGCAGAAATGGGTATGAGTGGAAAAGGATCAGACTTTATGCAGATGGACAAAATGATGTCCAAAGCGGAAAACACTAAAGACAAAGAGTAAGCGTCAAAAATATATGCATGATCATATGAATATGATGATGGAACATATGGGTTCTATGGGCAACATGATGGGTAATTCAAAAGAGATGCGTCGTGGTGACATGAATGCAGTGTTCTAAAAGAAAACTCTATTCAGTGACCTGTTTATTGGTAATGGTCGGTGTTGGTATTGTTGCGTTTGTCTGGTGGGGTGTGTCGTTGATTACGATTGTAATTATCACCATTGTGCTAGCATGTCTTATACCTGTGTTTTATGCATGGATAATGTCTCGTCGAATCGATAGGGTGTTGGAGAATATAATCCACAAGGAAGGTAGTGAACAGAAAGAACATAAGGCTACAAAGAAAAAGCATGACTATTTAAACAAAATAAGGATGAGGTTTTAATATGACCAAAGATCTTGTTTGCGGTATGGATGTTGAGGTAGATAATGCTGCCGCTAAATCAACATATGAAGGCAACGATTACTTCTTTTGCAGCACTAACTGTAAACAGAAGTTTGATGTGGATCCTGTCGCCTTCGTTAACCCAGCTTCAAGTCCACTTTCTGCAACAAATGAAAAGACTGTGAATGTGAACGAAAATGAAACGTTGATAGAGCAAATGAAAAATAAGAGTAACATTGCTGCCATTACACTTCCCATAGAAGGTATGAGTTGTGCTTCCTGTGTAAGCACAATCGAGGGTGCATTGAAGGGCACAGCAGGAGTGGCAAAGGCGGTTGTAAACTTTGCCTCTGAAAAAGCCACCATCGAATTTGATTCAAAGGTGCTTACTGAAAGTGATCTTGTTACGGTCATCGAGGGCACTGGTTACCAGGTGGTAAATGCCAGTGAGAAAGTGATTCTCAAAATAGGAGGAATGACTTGTGCTTCCTGTGCGCAAACTATCGAAAAAGCCCTCAATAAGACAGTAGGAGTGTTTCAGGCATCAGTCAACCTGGCAACTGAACAGGCCGTCATTGAGTTTAATGACAACATAACAACGCTAGCAAACCTTGAGAAAGTCATTGAAGGCACAGGTTACAGTGTCATCAAAAAAGAAGGTGAAGTTGTCGAGGAGACAAAAGCTGAGGAAGACCTGATCAAGGTGGAGAAGGCTAAAAAGTTATTATTCTACGCCCTGGTACCGGCATCGGTGATTATGGTGTTAATGATGATCCATTTCATGATGACACCTATACCTTATTATAATGCCATCATTGCCCTGATTGGTTTTCCAATTGTCTTCATCTTCGGTAGGGAAACACACCAATCGTCTATAAGAGCGTTACGTCATGGTCGGGCCAACATGGATGTGTTGATCACCATGGGTTCCGTGCCGCCATATCTTATGGGGCTTGCTGTGTTCTTTTTCCCTGCTGCCAGCTTTATGGAGATGGCGACAACTATTGTCACTTTTCACCTTTTAGGCAGATACCTTGAAGTCAGGGCAAAGGGTCGAGCCTCACAGGCAATTAAGAAACTGTTGGAGCTTGGTGCGAAGACCGCCAGAATTGAAGTCGATAGGCCGGGTGAAAAAGTACCGACAGATGGCGTCATTATTGAAGGCAAAAGTGCAATCGATGAGTCCATGGCGACAGGCGAATCCATGCCGCTGAAAAAGAAAGTTGGTGACAATGCCATCGGTGCGACTATTAACCAGAATGGTTTGCTAAAAGTACAGGCAACCAAAGTAGGCAAGGATACCTTCCTTTCCCAGGTGATCAAAATGGTCGAGGAGTGTCAGGGCTCCAAGGTGCCGATTCAGGAATTCGCAGACAGGGTGACATCATATATGGTACCTGCTGTACTTTTGATCGCCTTATCCACTACCATTTTATGGTTCGTTTTCCCTGGCTTTTTCATGGCCATCATTACATGGGGTGAACCATTCCTTCCCTGGATTAATACTGAACTGGGTATAACTACTTTAGCTATTTATTCAGGGATAGCCGTGCTCGTAATCTCCTGTCC
>CAMYJG010000117.1:6176-6821 GCA_947258695.1 uncultured Ectothiorhodospiraceae bacterium
TAACGGAATCCTTATCAGAAGTGGTGAAGCAATCCAAACTATAAAAGATGTCCATACTATCGTGTTCGACAAGACCGGTACCATTACCAAAGGCAAACCCGAAGTGACCGATATCGTGGTATTCAAAGATGCCGCGAATAAAGGGGATGAAGATGAAATTCTAAAATTGGCCGCATCGGTGGAAGCCGGCTCTGAACATCCATTAGGTCAGTCCATTGTTAAAGATGCTCAACAAAAACAGATTGATTTGATCGCACCACAAAATTTCGAGGCGATAACGGGTAAAGGAGTTAAAGCTGTACTTGATGGGACTGAGGTAATGATTGGCAGTCACAAACTCATGCAAGGTATTGGTCTTGATGCTTCCGTGGAAAAAGAAATGCAACGTCTTGAAGATGAAGCCAAGACGGCCATGCTGGTCGTGGTAGATAACAAGGCGGCCGGTATTATCGCCGTGGCGGATACTTTAAAAGATGACTCTATCCAGGCGATCCGGGAACTTGAAAAACTTGGAATAGAGACTGCCATGATTACCGGTGATAACAGACGCACCGGTGAAGCGATTGCCAAACAGGTTGGTATTAGTCGGGTGCTGGCAGAGGTTTTACCTGAGGACAAAGTTGCTGAAGTCAAACGTTTGCAGGA
>CAMYJG010000118.1 GCA_947258695.1 uncultured Ectothiorhodospiraceae bacterium
CTGGCTATTTTGCTGCCTGTGCTGGATCTGAATCAGCTGGTTAAATAAATGGTTGCCCATAAGAGTAAAGCATTTACTTTAGTTGAACTGTTGGTAGTTATTGTTTTGCTGGGCATAGTAACAAGTTTTGCTGTTTTATCTATCGGTTCTTCTGACTCTGAAAGAAAAATGGAAGAAGAAGCAAAACGTTTACATGCCCTGATTAAGCTGGTAAGGGAAGAAGCGATTATCCAGGCCAAAGAAATTGCGATGGAAATTAACAAGCAGGAATATACCTTTCTTGAATACCAGGATAAAACATGGCTGCCATTAAAAAGCAAGATCTTCCATGCACGTTCAATTGACAATGAATTAGAGTTTAAAGTTGATACCGACGGTAAATTAAAACTATTTAATTCAAAAAAGCCGACGCTATTAAGATTATATTTTTTATCCAGTGGTGAACAAACCCCGTTCGAGATGCGGATCAATCTGAATAATCAGTCCCGACCCTATTATAAATTAGCAGGTACTTTTAATGGGAAGCTTACATTAGAACGAATAGATGAACATGGCATTTGATAATAAAATAAGTAAGCAAAAAGCATTTACTTTATTAGAAGTACTGGTTGCTCTTGCCATTCTTGCAATGGGTTTAGGTACAGTCATGAAAGTCGCCGGCAGCCAGGTATCAAATTTAGCCTACTTAAAAGATAAAACCATTGCTTTGTGGGTTGCCAACAATAAAGTCAATGAGATTCAGCTGGATAAATGGCCGGCGACGGGGACATCCACTGGACACGAGTTTATGGCAAACCAGGAATGGGACTGGAAACTGAAAGTCACTAAAACGGCCGATAAAGATTTACGTCGCATCGACATTGAAGTGAACTATGCCAATGACAAAGGTGAACCACTAGCCCGTTTCATTGCGTTTAGCGGAAAAAAAATAAATAAAAGTGCCGCCCCATGATTTTAACAACTTCTCAGTATAAGAAATTAAGTCATGGCTTTACCTTGTTGGAGTTACTTGTCGCCTTATCAATTTTTAGTGTGCTATCGGTTATGGCTTATGGTGGTTTGCAAACGGTGATTTCGAGCAAGAAATCGGCACAAATATCGGCAGAGCGAATTGCTGAAATACAGCTTGTTAATATGAGAGTCAGCGATGATTTACGACAAGCGGTGGCACGGAAAATCAGGGATGAATACGGTGATTTTTCACCGGCTATGCAATTAAGCCAAAGTGGCGATGAAATAATGGCATGGACCCGTCTGGGCTACCGAAATCCGGCACGTTTGCAACGGAGCAATGTACAGCGAGTTGCTTATAAATTAGAACAACAAAAATTGATTCGCATGACATGGCCTGTGCTGGATCGTGCACAAGATACGCTGGCTATGGAGACAGAAGTGTTATCCAATGTTGAATCTATTGAATGGCGATTTTTAAATGATAAAAAAGAATGGGTATCTGCCTGGCCTGAAGAAGGAGACAAAGCACATTATAACCCTCTACCCAGGGCAGTCGAGCTTGTTTTAGAGCTTGAGGATTGGGGAAAAATTCGTCGTCTTATTTTATTGGCAAGCGAAATATGACAGTTAGGATTAAAAAACAGCAACAAGGTGTTGCACTGATCACGGTCATGTTAATCCTGGCATTGGCCACCGTGCTAGCGGTTTCTATGTCATCCAGGCAACAACTGGATATTCATCGTAGTGCAAACGTATTTAATTTTGAGCAAGCTTATCAGTATGTATTAGGAGCAGAGTCATGGGCAAAACAAATTCTTAAGCGTGATTATGACGATAATAAAACAGATAGCGCCAGGGATGATTGGGCCACTGTTTTACCACCTTTGCCCATTGAAGGTGGCCAAATGAGCGGCCAGCTGGAAGATATACAAGCGAAGTTTAATATAAATAACCTGGTGCAGAATGGTAAAGCACAGGATATTTATGTCGAACGATTCAAACGGCTACTACGAAACCTTGAGTTGAACGAGGAGTTAGCAGCTGTAATCGTTGACTGGTTAGATCCGAATGTTGAAAGCAGTTTTTCGGGGGCTGAAGATAATGAATATTTAAGTTTTTCACCAGCTTACCGTACAGCAAACCAGGCTATGGCAGATATAAGTGAGTTAATATTATTAAATGGTGTGGATTTTGAGACGTTTGAGAAATTACGCCCGTTTATTTGTGTGTTACAGTCTGAATCTGAAATTAATGTCAATACGGCTTCAGCCGAGGTGTTAAGTAGCATAGTGAAAGATTTAACGCTTGAAGATGCCAAAACGCTGGTTGAAGACAGAGATAAGGATGTACACGAAAAATTAGAAGATTTTCTTCAACATCCGTTGTTAAAACAGAAAAAGGTCAAGAAAGAAGGATTAAGCGTGAGTAGTAATTATTTTCAGTTAAACTCAACAGCGCAAATAGAACGGATATCCGTGGAATATAACACGGTTCTACAACGTGAAGCGGATGGTAATGTTGTGGTGGTAAAACGTAGCCGGGGCATTTTGTAATGTCTGATCTTTATCTTTTCATCCCTGCTGCATTAAATGCCGATCAAGAACTGACTCAGACACCACTGAGTTGGGTTTACACCGATGTCAATAATGAATTGAAACTGGTAAATGGCATGCTTAGCGATGTTGCCAGTACTATTACAAATCAAAGTGTCATTGTTGTATTAGACGGTGAGGTTGTTTTGTCCTTGCTAGCTGAAGTGCCAGGAAAAAATATTCAGCGGGTACAACAAGCGGTACCTTACGTCCTGGAAGACAGTGTTATTGATGATGTTGATGTATTGTATTTTGCCATCAATAAATCAAAAACCGGGCAGGCTGATAATCAATATAATGTTGCTGTTATTAACAAAGCCTATTTTGAATCTGTTGTAGC
>CAMYJG010000119.1 GCA_947258695.1 uncultured Ectothiorhodospiraceae bacterium
TGTGCTTTGCACTATGCTAGCATATGCCTTACGTCACTACGGTAAGGCTTTTATTTGGGGTATTATGTGAAGAAATAGTATGAGATAAACAAATACTATTTCACATTAGTAAATTTTAATTAGGAGATAATAATGACCAACATAGTAAAAGTATTTTTTTTAGTTATTTACACGATGGCATCATTAGCCGCGACTGCATCAGAATTAACTGAAGAATCAGTAAAAGCTATTATTGCAAAGGCAGATAATGCAGCATCTACACTGAATGCGAACGGTATTTCTAATGTCATGAGTAAAAATGCAATAATCGTTATGAATATCAACATGAAGGGCAAAGAGCATGTGCTGAAGCCTAGCAAGCAAGAATATATAGCGATGCTACAGCAAGGATGGTCAACATATAAAAATTATAAATACACTAAGTCAGATGTCGTTATAAAAATAGAAGGAAAAAAAGCACTTGTTACAGCAAATGTTAAAGAATCTATGACAGTTCAGGGTCAAAACGTATCGGGCGAATCAAAGGAAGAATTAACTATTGAATTAGTCAATGGGAAGCCATTAATAACAAAAGTGATTGGCTATACAAGCATGTAAATAACATAAATTGGGGGGTTAGTGTAAAAACTAAAGATCATATTCTAGTTTAAGACTTAATTTTTACACTGAACCCGAATTTGAAGGTCAATATAGTTAAACTAAAATACAATGATGAAATTTTAGGTATAAGCTATGTGGAAAGCCATGAAATTACTCCTACTAAATAACTATCATAACCGGTCACTAATAATGCTACGCATAAATGATGACATTATAAAGGTAAGATAGCGACATAGTCATATGCCATGCCCACTCTAAAAGAAAAATTAATAAAAGAACTTGAGAAAATTGATGGCCTTGAAGATCAGCCTTCACCCGTATCTGGTGGTTCAGCATTATTTTATAAAAACAAAGAATTTGCTCATTTTCATAACGATAACGAACTGGATCTCAGGTTAACTAAAAAAATAATTACACGGGAAGGGCTTATTCATCCACAAGACTCGTTACAACATCCAAAGCGTTCCGCTGGCTCGCAGTGGATTGAATTACGGTTTAGAAAAGCAAGTGATTTAAAAGTTATTATAAAATTAGTCAAACTCGCTATTGATCAACTGTAAATCGGTTATTGTGAAATGTATTGCCGTCGTTTATTATTTTTTTGTTTGTATGTTTGGTTAGTGTTAAAGTTAAATTTTAAGTAGAAAGATGATCATTCGTTTTTATACTGACCCCACATTTCTTCAACTTCCAAACTTCGAATTTAATGTCAAGCATTAAGAGTCAGCAATCTAGGAACAATAGCGATATGGATAATATCTTTGAAAAGTATCCGATTTTCTTCCTATCCGGGTGGTATGTTGCATTTGCGTCAATAGTGTCAATACCCGTAGTCGTTATACTCACGGTATCCAACCCCGATTCTCAGGACCTTTGGATAAACTATCTTATTATTAGTATATTCAGTAGTGGTATCTGGGGTGCAGTTTCAACCTTTTTCTTTATAAAGAATGATGAAGTCGCATCGCCATTAAAGTCTGCAATGATAGGTGTTGGTGTCGCAATTTTATCACTGCTTTTTTTGGGTCCATTCCTGTCGCTATTTAATACAGGGAATTATGATAATAGTACTGCTGGGTTTATTGCAGGATTTGGTTTATTCCCCGCAGTATTGATTTTCGTTGGATGGATTGTTGTGCCTGTCGGTATGCTTGCTGGATACTTGTTGCCTGGATTTTTCTCTAACGCTTCGAAAAAAAGTGTCTTATCTAATGCCATACCGGTTTCAGGGCTCATTGTTATACTGTTTGGACTACTATTTGTCTTTATTCCTAAGGGAATGCTTACTTCCACTACTTTGCAAGTGGAAGAGGCTAAGTGGAGTCAATGCTGTAAATGGGTGCATGGTTATGCACACCAGGCTGATATGGTTATTGAGTTGGGGTTTTTTAGTCCAGATAATGAATTGAGAGGTGTTCATGTTGTTTATATTCAACCTGGACTGGTTGAGTATCTAGAGCCACATTCAGATAAAAAAATAGATGTAGTGTTAGAAGTTAAAAGGTCGTTTGGGGGCGTTACAGCCTATAGAGTACTCAAAGTCCAAGATTTCGAACTTAGACAAACCGGTTTCTATCCATCGCAAGTTCTCAGCGGGGTAATCGATACGAATTTATAATATATCGATAGTAAATGACTCAACAGCGGCAAGTTACGCTATTGTGCAGTCGATTGATCTATGATTCGATATAAAATATAAATTAGATATACCATGCGTTAAAATAAAATATAGCAAGCTTTAACTGCAGGCAAAATGCTTAGATTGTATAGGTGGAATGACGTAATAATGGCTATGATGATTTGAGAGAACAGTTATTCCAGATTAGTACTTATCTTGCTATTTTTTTAAGGTCGTTTTTTTAAATATTTTACATGGAAAATTTAAATGGAGGGAGTAAAGCAATGTGAGTTAATTACAACCCAGATGATTACCATAGCGTGACACCCTATTTAAGTATTAAGGGTGCGTCTGATGCTATTGAATTTTATAAGAAAGCATTTGATGCGGTAGAACTATTCAGGCTAACGATGCCGGGTGGAATCATTGGGCATTCTGAAATTAAAATCGGTGGCTCCCGGATAATGATAGCGGACCCATGTGATGATGTTTCGTTTGGAGATCCTAAGGCATTGGGTGGTTCTACCGTTGGACTATA
>CAMYJG010000120.1 GCA_947258695.1 uncultured Ectothiorhodospiraceae bacterium
CATCTCGATTGCCCGCGCAGACAACCAGGCTGAACTGGCGCAAAAATTTGCAGCAGCTCAACAACTGGCAGCACAAGGTAAGACCAAGCAGGCTATCATTGCTTATAAAACGCTGATTCGCTTAAACCCTCTTTTGCCCGAAGCTTACAATAACCTGGCGGCACTTTACTTAAAGCAAAAAAATGTTAAGGAAGCGAAGTATATTCTTGAGCAGGGTTTGCATGCGCACAAAGGCTACGGCGTATTGTATGAAAGTTTGACGGCGATCAATGTTGCTATGGCACGAGAGGCTTACTCTAAAGCACTGCAAATTGATATCAAACCCTCTGATATTGCCATTGCATCGCTTTCGTTTAGCGAGCAAAAGCAGAAGCAAAGCAAAAATACTATCGTTATCTCTAAAGACACGAAAGAGACTACCGACCCATCGGTTAACACGAATAAAGAAATACAAACGGCTAAAGCAGAAAATCCAAGTGGAGCGATTAAGCGGGTCATTGCAAATAACCGACCGGCAAAGAAAATTCAGCCAACCAATAATGCTGAATCGATTACGAAAGTTTTAAAAGCGTGGTCAGCAGCATGGTCAGCCCAGGCGGTGGATATCTATCTCTCTTTTTATCATCGTCAATACAAGCCTTCGAATGGCTTATCACGTAAAGGCTGGGTTCAGTCTCGCAGGTATCGATTAAAAAAACCTGACTGGATTAAAGTCGGTTTATCCAATTTGCGTGTAGAAAAGAGCTCTGCACGGCAGGCAGTTGTTCGCTTTAACCAGTCATATCGCTCAAATAGTTTTAGTGATGAAAGCGCGAAACAGGTTGTTATGCTCTATACTGAAGATGGCTGGAAAATTTTCCGTGAGTTAAGCCTGTAATAATTTATGATAGTAAAACGAATTACACTAATTTTATGTATGAACCTGGTTTTTTCAGTTGTCATGGCTGAGGATATCAGGCTTGCCAAACTTTCAAATCCCGAACAACAATATATAAAGCCTTCAGTTAAAAACGATTTAATTTCAAATAGCAGGTTAACTTCCGTTCTGAGCAAACTGGAACAACGTTTAAATCTTTATCCTAAAGACCATGAAGCAGAATTACTTAAGGCAATTTTACATTTTAAATCCGGTAAGCTTGATCTTGCATTAAATGGCTTAGATCGGCTGATAAAAAAAGTACCCGATTTTCAGCTGGCCTATTTATTAAAGGGAGATTTATTGTTATCAAAATTTGGTAACACGAATAACCTGGGACAAACAACCATACTCGCGTCTATCATTCCTCAGTTGGGTAATACAAAAAAACAGCAGCTTAAATTTTTACGTGAAGAAGCACAGCTTCGTGTCCGTGCCTTATTAAATGAAAACAAATCAAAAGTATGGCCAAGACAAATTCTTGCACTGGGTGAGTCTGTCAATAAAGCGTTGTTAGTTGATAAACGGGCTAACCGCATGTATGTCTATTCACGAAAAGCATCAGGCGAATTATTTGAAGAAGTAAATGATTATTATATTACCACGGGGAAACTGGTGGGTGATAAAGCGGTAAAAGGTGATTTACGCACACCAGAAGGTGTCTACTTTGTGACATCCTGGATCAGTCCAAAAAAATTACCGGATAAATATGGCATTGGCGCTTTTCCGGTTAACTATCCCAATGAGTTAGATAAGCGTAATGGTAAGACAGGTTATGGTATCTGGTTACATGGTACAGATAAAGGATCATACAGTCGGCCGCCACGTGATAGTGAAGGTTGTGTTGTTTTAACTAACATTGACCTTGAGTCACTTAAAAGTGAAATTAAGCCAGGTATTACCCCGGTTGTGATTACCGATAAAGTCGAATGGGTAGATTACGCAAGCTGGTTGAAAGAAAAGCAGGAAATACTACAGGCGGTTGAAAGTTGGCGGGCCGACTGGGAAAGTATGAATGTGAATAAATACTTATCTCACTATGGTCAGGAGTTCTGGTCTGCCTCGCATAATTTAAAAAGCTGGTCGGCACGTAAACGCCTGCTTGCCAGGAATAAAACCTACCAGTCAGTTAAATTTTCAGACCTTTCTGTTTTGCTTTATCCTAAAAAAGAAAAAAATGAAGATCAAATTGCTGTTGTCCGTTTAAAGCAGGATTACAAATCAAATAACTTCAAAAGTAAAATGCGGAAACGTTTATACCTGACTAAGAAGAATGATGACTGGAAAATTCTTTACGAAGGTAGGTAAGTCGTCGGGGGTTGCACTTAATAAACCTCTGCGAGGTTTGTCAGCATGACCTTAACGTATTACATACGTTCTGGCCTCCCGACAGCAAGTTACTTTTTCTTGCCACCTGTGGGAACAATGTGAGCCATGCCCTTTGGGTGCAAGAAAAAGTAACCAAAAAGAAAGGTGTCCGATAACTTGTTGGAGTTATTAATTCCAATTCCCTCGTATTAAAATAAAAACAGGCGCTCACTAACTCGGTCGTAGAACCACTACGTGTTTCATTCGACATGTCCTGCACGCTCCGCGTTCTGGCCACACCAAGCAAAGCTTCTTATCTGCTCAAACAAAGCTCACTTTAATCCTGTTTATATTTTAATACTCGGCTTCGTTAGACGGGAATAGGCTTATAATATTTTATTTTAAAACGGCAGCTGTCGTCTGCGACTTCAACCGGTCGACGCAACACTGTATCTTTATAGCAAAAAGATGGAGTGTGATCTATGGCATATCGAACACGAATAAACTATTCGCCACAAC
>CAMYJG010000121.1 GCA_947258695.1 uncultured Ectothiorhodospiraceae bacterium
GGTTTTATCTTGTAAATTAACAACAGAAGTATTGGATATAGAATATAAAATTGCTCTTCAATCGCCAGACTCCATGTGTGTAAAAGTGGGATTTCGTTTGCTTCTGGTGTGAAATATCCTGTTTGTAAATAAAATAATACGTTTGATGAAAATGTAGAAACCGCGACGATGCTTTTTGAGAGAGCTTTGTAGTTGTATGGATCTAAAAACAATATTCCAGCTAATATAGATGTAAGCAAAACAACATTTAAGCCAGGCAGGATTCTTCTTGCCCTTCGTTCGTAAAAATTCGTAATTGTGAAAGTGTTGGACTTGATTTCTTTAAGGATTATCGCAGTGATAAGATAACCGCTGATCACAAAAAATATATCAACTCCGAGATAACCTCCCTGGATTAGAGCGGGATTAATATGAAATATTATGACTGCGAGTACGGCAATTGCACGCATGCCATCTATTTCTTTCCGATATTCCATCTAGATATTATTTCTGTATGCTGAATAAAAGTAAAAATATTATTGTTCCTGAGCTTAAAGACAGGAGCATGATTTTTCGTAGGTTTTTGTTTCTCCAGGATAATAGCAAACCCGTTACCAGGAGGAATGGGAAAAGTGCAGCAAATAAAGTGGTGTAGAATTTAAACAAAAAGCTTCCTTCAGCTTTATGCAGCAAAACCATTTTTTTAAAAAAAGTGGTTTCATGCACGTTTAGTTTTGCCACGTTGACTAACTCTGTTGGTTCTAGCGTGATTTTATGATCTACCCCTCGCCATTCAAAATAATAAGTTGTTTCATCTTTTACGATACCGTGCCAGCCGGAAGGGTGTGGAATTTGGTTTGAGTTTAAATATTTTAAAACAATAGACTTCAGAAAATCAGCATCTTGTTTTAGCGGCTTTTCTACATCTATTAAAAATTCATTCGAATCGTAACTCCCTTTAATCTCCCATGTGTATAAAGAACCGGAAATAAATAGCATTAGCGCAACAGGCAGGAATAATGTAGAAATCAAAACATGTAAACTCACGAGAGATTTGTAATTTAGTTTTGGCATTATTGGCTTCCCAATTAGCTTAGCCCTATTGATTTGACTTACCGTTCTATATCCACACTGAGTTTAATCCCTTTTAAGATAATACTCACGAGTGATTCTATAATCTGAATGACACACAATAAAAAGATATTAATATTATGGTAATTTGGCTTAAAAACGGCAAAATTCTTCAGGATAGATAATGAGAGTGTTATATTTATGATGAGATAAACTGATGCTAAATCAACCAATCTAAATAACGACCTTATTGAGTTGTAGAATAATAAGAATGATTAAATATTGCCCACTCAGTTAAACTGTGAACAACATCAATTTGGTAGAAAAAGAATTCAAGTTAGCAGACTTCAAAAAAACGAGTAAGTGAGACTGGATTCACAATATAATGATTTTCTTGGAAAATTTCGTAAAAAGTCTTCTAGTTAGCGTATATACTCGACGATAAATATGCAAGACGACATTGATGCTGGGGACGCCAGTACGTGTCTGCAAATATTACCAGTTTAGCGATTGTGAGGTATTAATAAATGCTTAACTCAATTAGAGTAAATTTACTCTTAATTTCCTTATTCCTTATTTCAGCGTCTATTAACGCTGCAACTTACTATGTTGATCAGGGGCATCCATCAGCTAGTGATAACAACGCTGGAACCGAGGCTGCGCCCTTTTTAACGATACAGAAAGCCGCCTATGTTCTCCAGGCTGGTGATAAGGTCTTTGTCAAGCAAGGTATATACAACGAGGTTCATGCTATTGGACCACAGAGCGGTAAGCCAGGTTTAAAACCTCAAAACTCTGGGACTGCCGGCAACCCAATTATTTACGAAGCATTTCCGGGGCACTCTGTTGTAGTTGATCAACAAAGGCAGGGTAATGGTTTTTTCATTTCAGCAAAACACTACATCACTATTAGAGGCTTTGAGATTCGAAATGTCTATGGAAGAGGGGGAGTTCATACGCAAAACGGCTCATCGAATATCACAGTAGAAAACTGCCACATCCACAGTATTGACTGGGATGCAGGCTCGAACGTGGGTGGAATACGATTCGATGAAGTAGTTAAGCCAGTCGCGAGAAATAATATTATCCATAATATACGAGTTGCTGGCGTCCTTAATGGCAATGGTTCAGGAATAGCCAGTTATGGAATGGAAGATGCGTTAATTGAAAACAATGAAATCTACGATGCGTATAATGGTGTGTATCATAAACTATCCACTGGTCGCATCGGTGCGCTAGTTAAAAAAAATATAGTGCATGATGTTATACGTGGATTCTACTACGATGTTCAGGGCGGTGGCAGTCCGGGCCATGTTAACCAAAGAGTCACACAAAATATCGTATCCATCGAGCCATTTGGCAGTATGTTTTATCTTCTGGTGTTAATTATGCCGTACATAATGTTAACGGCTGCGTTCACACTGATTTATATCTTTTTACCAAATACCAAGGTCCAGATAGTTCCCGCGCTATTGGGTGCATTGTTTGCGGCGGTTTTGTGGCAGGCTGCGGGCTATTTTTTTGCGGAGTTTGTCGCCAAGTCTTCAAATTATGATGCTATATATTCCGGATTCGCCGCGTTAATTGTTTTTCTGCTTTGGGCATTTTTGGGTCACCATGAATGACTATCTTGCCACCACCATGAGGTAATCCTGCTGCGGCATTCTTAAATGTCATGGCGCGCGCCAGGCG
>CAMYJG010000122.1 GCA_947258695.1 uncultured Ectothiorhodospiraceae bacterium
CTGTTGAACGGCTGCAATTCGTGCAAACTTCCCATTTATTACCATGAAATAAATACAGGCTGAGCGACTTTTATATCTCTTTAGATTGCGTTATTTTATGTCACTGTCATTGATGCTGCTACCGATAACTTAACAGAACTAATGGAGAATAATGGTTCAGTTTTATCTTCGTTATATTTAACCCTGGGTTGCGTTTTTTCCGGCTTGGGGGCAGCATCAATCAATACCAAAAAACCTCGATACAATGGAACACCCAAGGTAATTTTACTCGTCATTACCAGCTACTTATTTTCCTGCTTTTTCCTCTGGCTTGGTATAGAAAACAACGTCGAAAAATATGGTGAATCATTTCACCCCTTACAATTTCTGGCATTAGGTGACAGGTCACTTGAGTTATCCAATGCTCAACTATTATTACTCTATACAGCAATCTACATAACTTTTACTCTTACAATGCTGGCCTGCTTTAAACTGATGAATTTATTGTATGCCAAAGCTTATTTTAAATTAAATAAAAAATCCTTAAACAAAACATTACCGCTAACAAGTAACTTTTGGTTATTTTTTGCTTATGCGGTATTTATTTTCTATGGAACATTATTTTCCACGACAGAATGGATTAAAAGCACAGACTTTGCGTTTAGCAATATTTTAACAATCTGGAAAAATGATCTTTCAGCGCTAGATATTTTAGTCAATATTACTGTGTATGTGCCTTTAGGGTTTTTCCTCTCAAAGTATCTTTTAACATTTTACACACGTAAGATCACCCTATTTTATTGTTTATTAATCTCCCTATTATGCTCCACTTCACTCGAAATATTTCAGCTTGTCATACCTAATAGAGTTTCCTCAATTCTTGATATCGCCCTAAATGTAACAAGCGGTCTAATTGGAGCATGGTTAGCTATTAGCTTTAAGTGGAAGCCATCAACTGATAGCTGGTGGGTGCAAAACTGGCCTGGCATTCATAACTCAAAAACCAAACAACTCGGATTAATTACAGTTTTTTTCTGGCTTTTATACGAAGCTTCACCACTTATCCCTGGCTTGTATTTTTCAAACATCATCACCGGATTAAAACCAGCATGGCTGTTTATTCAAGGTGAGCATATATTTTCTTATTTAAGTTTTTTATCCTATTTTGCAACAATACTTTTTATTCTTTACTTATCCAAAACACTATTCAGAGAAAGAAACAATGCTATCGTTTTCTTTGTGCTTTGCTGCCTGTTTTTTTCTAAAATATTAATCATCGGCCAGCAACTGGATATTGAAATCCTATTAGCAAGCTTCCTCGCTCTTTTCATTTATTACCTAACGAAAAACTACATCAAGTCAAGCCATACAATCTTGTTCATCTCGTTAGCTATAAGCGGATATGCACTCGGAGAATTTGTCCCGGGAACAACTTCCTTTGAGGATAGCTTTAATTTCATTCCATTTTATCATCAGCTTTCTAATCCAAAAGGCATGCTTTCTGCCATATTTCAATCCTGGATCATCCTCGCAATTATATACTTGCTGTCAATGCAAAATAGTCGAATGACAAAATCAGGCATTATTCTCGGTTTGTTTATAATAATTTCTGTATCTCTTAGCATAAATATTATTAAACAATTTATAGATGGGAGAATTGGCGATATTACAGATAGCATACTGTTCACTATTACCTGGATAATTACCTGGCACTACCTGCTGAAGCATAAGAGAGAGAAAATACACGACATAGCTCAAATAAATCTTCAGAAGCAAAGACCCGCCTACTTAATTATTATTCCCTTTATTTTATTACCCATATTTTCATCAAACTGGGTATCGAACCTTGAGTTTACGAGTCAGTTATCTAAAAAAGAAAGCGCAAACACCTTTCCGGAACCTCAGAGCCTTCCTCGAGCAAAACTCGAACGCTTTCAATATACTCATCCTCGGCTACCTGCGCCAAACCATGATGACCTGGCGTTAATTGAACTCAAAAACCTAAACTATATCAATTTACAAAAAAGCCTAGCTGACCGGAAAAACAATCCATCTGTACATGCTATAGCCTTTTTAGAGCTATTGACCCCTGGCTCACAAGACCTGGACAAACTTTTCCAACACTTGATCAAACTAGAATTTGAAGGCCGTGGCAATGTCCAGGTCAAACCATTAGCACTTGCATTCGATTGGTTATATCACAGCTGGACAATCCAACAACGACAGTTATTAGCTAACAAACTTGCTGAAGGGTGTTTTTATGAAATCAATTTCATTAGAAGAGAAAAACTGTCTCCATATAACGTGTACCTTTATAACAGCCCATTGCAGGCATTAATGGCGTGCTCCATCGCCCTGTATCAAGAACACCCGGATAGTGAAGATATCATGGCTTTTACTTATGATATGTGGAAAAACCGGGTACTACCCGTTTGGCGTCAAATAATGAGGGAAAATGGCGGCTGGCACGAGGGCGGAGAATATGTAGGCATAGGTATTGGGCAGGCAATTTACCAATTGCCTGCCATGTGGCGCAATGCTACAGGAGAAGATTTATTTAAAAGTGAACCTGGTATAGAAGGCTTTCTTGATTTCCTGATATATCGTACCCGCCCCGACGGAACGCACATGCGCTGGGGAGACGGCCGCTTTTTCGATCGCCAAATTCCAGATCAATTAGCACTAGCCATGGAGTTCAACAATAAAGCTGCCTACAGCTTTACCGGAAAACCTCAGCAACATGAGCCTTCTTCATGG
>CAMYJG010000123.1 GCA_947258695.1 uncultured Ectothiorhodospiraceae bacterium
TGGCGGATGATTACCTTACTGATTTCGATGACCTGGTGACATGGGTGGCACCCACGGTATTAAAAAACCGGATGATAGAAGCGGGGCGCTTAGGTAATTAATGCAACATCCGGTTTTAACAATTGCGCGCTTTAGTTTGCTCGAAGCGGTTCGTGGAAAAATACTCTGGATTATGGCCGCACTTCTGTTGTTTGCGGTTTTTCTAGCTTTTTTTATTGGTCAAACCACGCTGACTGAAACCCGCGAAACACAGGTCGCTTTAATGGCGGGATTTTTGCGTTTGAGTTCAGTCTTGGTGATCATATTTTTTGTTGTCTCCAGTATCTCTCGTGATTTTCAGGACAAGTCGGTTGAACTTCTGTTTTCCATCTCAATGCCTCGTTACCAGGTTTTTCTAGGTAAATTTTTTGGTTTCAGTTTACTGGCATTATCAGCAGCCATTATCTTTTCGACAGGCCTGGTTTTTTATAGTGATGTCTCGGTAGTTTTATTCTGGGCATTGTCACTTTGGTGTGAGCTAACACTGGTTGCTTTAATAAGCCTGATATTTATTTTATCACTCGAGCATGTTGCGATGAGCCTGGTCGCCAGTATCGGGGCCTATGCATTAATGCGCTTTATGCCAGCTATCCAGAGTATGGGTGATGGTCCGTTTCAGGATTCACTGTTCAATCAGTTGATGAATAAAATGCTCGACCTGATCGACCTGTTATTGCCAAGGCTCGATCATTTTGTGCAGAGTAGCTGGCTGGTAAAAGGCAGTGCAGCTGAAATAGATGTAATTTATTTTTTACTCGAATTTGTATTATTTGTTTGCCTGTTTGTTTTAGTTGGCGTGATCGATTTAAAACGTAAAGCCATTTAATGACAAAATCATTTCATCAAATTCGTTCATCACATTTACCTTTGATATTGCTGATAGCGGTCTGGTTATGTGTTGTTATCTGGCGTGATAGTTCTATGGCCCAGAAAGTGGCAGTTGAAAACTTTCCAGAACCCCCATCTGTTACAACACAGGTTATTATGCAGGCCAGTGATGTGGCTTTCGTCTATCGATTTTTATTGCCTTGGTTACAACAATTTGATGTGCAGTCTGGACAATATGTTGCATATCGAAACCTCGACTATACGCGTTTAACAGGCTGGCTAAATAGCCTGCAAAAAATGGCGCCTGAAAGTCAGTACCCGACGCTGATGGCAACACGTATTTATACCAAAGTAGGTGATGAGCAAAGAATACGGCAAATGCTGGACTTCATCTATCAGCAGTATCAGCTGAACCCAGAAAAAAAATGGCGCTGGCTAGCAGAGGCTGCAGTGATAGCCCGGCACCGGCTAAAAGACCTGCCACTGGCATTAAGCTATGCACAAAAACTGGCTAATGAGCCCAGTAACGTTATTCCCTATTGGGCAAGAGATATGCAATTAACCATTCTGGAAGATATGGGGGAATTTGAACAGGTAAAGTTGCTTGTAGGTGGTTTATTAGCGAATAAAGCGATTACAGACGATAATGAAATACGATTTCTTAATTTACTGCTAGAACGTTTGCAAAAAAATAACAACTAAAGTCACAAAATACTGGAATTCCTTCTACAATCATCTATAGTTACTTTACAATTTTTTAGCAATTTCAAAGAATTAGCACATATATATCAAGGGGTTTATCATGAAAAAACAGCAATCAGGCTTTACATTAGTCGAGGTCGCTATCGTTATGGTCATTATTGGTCTATTGCTGGGCGGCGTTTTAAAAGGCCAGGAAGTTATTACCAATGCACGATTAAAAAATGTAAACAATGATTTTAGTGGCATTTCGGCAGCTATTTACAGTTATCAGGATCGTTATAGCGCTTTACCGGGTGACGATGATCTAGCAAATGTACATGTTGGTGTAACAGCCACAACTCTGGAAGGTGATGGCGATGGTTTCCTAGATGATGCATTTGATTCTGCAACTGCTAACGATGAATCTCGTCTAGCATGGCTGCACCTTCGAGCGGCTGGACTGGTGGCTGGTGATGCGGGCGATCAGTCCCAGCCTCAAAATGCGTTCAATGGTATTTCAGGTATTTCAACCGGTGATAATGGCGGTGGTGAGAATGTAAATGGTCTAACGGGCTTGTTTGTTGGCTTCACCCAGGTAGAAGGAGATATGGCTGTTATTCTTGATACACAGAATGATGATGGTAACGGTGATAGCGGTACTGTTCGAGCTGATACTACTATTGGTGGTGGTCCTCCAACAGGAATATACGATCTAACAGCTACCTATTCACTGGTTTTTGAATTGTAATTTTTATTTATAGAATATGTAGTATGAGAGGCGGGTGTTTACATCCGCCTTTTTTATATGCCAGTTAAAGTTACACAACTTATTAAATCTTATAAAACACACGATGTGCTTAAAGGTGTCTCTCTCGGCCTTGAGTCGGGTGAAGTGTTTTGTCTTGTTGGTGTCAATGGTGCGGGTAAAACTACACTTCTTAAATGCCTGCTTGCTTTTCATAAAGATGATCAAGGTGAAATTAAGATTTTTAATTTTTTATCTGATAAAAAAGATTCAAGAAAAAACCTGGCTTATTTACCAGAGCGTTTTTTGCCGCCACACTATTTAAATGGTGCGCAGTTTCTCAATTATATTGCTAATTTACATCGCACTAAATTCAGTGAAACAGAGATTAATTATATGCTTGAGGCGCTGGATTTAAAAAAAGAAATACTTACTG
>CAMYJG010000124.1 GCA_947258695.1 uncultured Ectothiorhodospiraceae bacterium
TTTCACCATAACTTATCTATAGGCTATACCTATAAGAATAGTACAAATAAACGATTTCACAAATCAAAGCTTTACACCGAAACTATCAACATCCCAACCCGTAACGTGTTGGTAACAAACATTAAACAATTACAAGGAGTACGAAATGAGTGACAAGAATAAGTTAACAATGAGTAATGGTTGTCCGGTAGCAAATAATCAGAATGTACTAACTGCAGGACCACGTGGCCCGATGTTATTACAGGATGTATGGTTCCTGGAAAAGCTAGCGCATTTTGATCGCGAAGTAATTCCCGAAAGACGTATGCATGCCAAGGGCTCCGCTGCCTATGGCACGTTCACCGTGACAAATGATATTAGCAAATACAGCAAAGCCAAGTTGTTTTCTGAAGTGGGGAAAAAAACGGATGTCTTTCTACGTTTTTCTACCGTTGCCGGTGAGCGTGGTGCGGCAGATGCAGAACGTGACATCCGTGGTTTTGCTGTGAAGTTCTATACTGAAGAAGGTAACTGGGACATGGTGGGTAACAATACACCGGTATTCTTTTTGCGTGACCCATTGAAATTCCCTGATCTTAATCATGCAGTAAAACGTGATCCCCGTACTAACATGCGTAGCGCACAAAACAACTGGGATTACTGGACGTTATTACCTGAAGCATTACATCAGATCACTATTTTAATGAGTGATCGTGGTAATCCGCGCACATATCGCAACATGCACGGTTTTGGTAGCCATACCTTCAGTTTTATCAATGCTGATAATGAACGTTATTGGGTTAAGTTCCACTTCAAGAGCCAGCAACCGATTGAAAATTTAACCGACCAGGAAGCAGAAGAACTCGTGGGTAAAGATCGTGAAAGTCATCAGAAGGATCTTTATGAGGCAATTGAAAATGGCGATTACCCTCGATGGGACTTTAAAGTGCAAATCATGCCAGAAGCCGATGTACAGAATTATCGCTTCCATCCATTTGATTTGACCAAGGTATGGCCGCATGAAGATTACCCCTTGATTGATGTGGGTGTATTGGAGCTGAATCGAAATCCGGAAAACTATCATGCAGAGGTGGAACAGTCAGCCTTTAGTCCAGCTAACATTGTACCGGGTATTGGTTTCTCACCTGACAAAATGTTGCAGGGTCGTCTGTTCTCTTACGGTGACGCACATCGCTATCGTCTTGGTGTAAACCATGCACAAATTCCGGTAAATGCCGCACGTTGTCCGGTAAATAGTTTTCATCGTGATGGTGCTATGCGTGTAGATGGTAACTATGGAAGTACTAAAGGTTATGAACCAAACAGTCTTGGCTTATGGCAGGAACAATCAAATATGAAAGAACCTGCTTTGGAATTGTATGGCCCGGCGGATAACTGGGATTATCGTGAAGATGACGACGATTACTATACACAGCCAGGTAATCTTTTTCGCCTGATGTCAGCTGAACAACAAAAGGTGCTGTTTGAGAACACAGCTCGATCTGTTGGTGGTGCAGATGTTAACGTGCAAAAGCGTCACATTAGTAACTGTCTGAAAGCAGATCCTGCTTACGGTAAAGGTGTGGCAGAAGCATTGGGTATTTCACTGTCTGACATGTAGCAAATGACATCTGAATTAAGAGTATGATGCAAAAAAGTGAGGTGTCTGAACGGCACCTCGCGTTTTTTTATGGAGACTAAATAGGATGAAAAATAGAACACTAATGATTGATGAAAATAAAGATTCCGTGAATATAAACTGGTTACAGGTATTAGCTTTTGGTAGCGAAAATGAAAATATTAACACGAAAATTGAAGCGTTAAATTCACCCGTGGTATTTGAAGTCATGCCTTAGTTATAAATGAATTATTAAAAGCTACTATTTGAGAGTTTCATGATTCTTAATAAATATACACTAAATGCATTAGATAAAAATGTAGATATTGAGTATCACTTTATAGATAAAGATCTAATGTCCGTTAATGGCCGGCAGCTGCCTCTTATGACACAGGATTCCGGCCTGCGCGGGAATACCCAAAGCGCTACGCGGGGCAGGCACTGACGGGAGTTGGCCGAAAGCAAATATTTTATGGGAACTGGTATTTGTCACGTAAAAGATCGGTCGTAGTCGAATTAACCGTGAATTTATTGAATGCTTGCCGACTAACCCAGGCAGCGGACAAGGCATCATCATTTGCTTTTATCTCACCGGAGATATAGTTTGCCGCAAAATCAACAATGACGTAGTGGTAGGGCTGATCATCCAGGCTGCCAATTATATCAAAACTATATACCGGCTCTAATGCTTCAATGATGATCCCGGTTTCTTCTTTTATTTCACGTGCTGCGGCGGTTTTTAAGTTTTCGCCAAAATGGACTTTACCACCGGGTATCGCCCATTGATTTGCATAGGGTGGGTTTTTTCGCTCGACCAGTAAAACGCAGTCGTCTTTAAAGACAATGGCACCGACGCAAAGTGTGATAGCACTGGCAGCCCCCATTTTTTTTGAAGAATCAATCAAGGTATTTTTTTTGCCATTCCAGGAATTTATTTAATACGTATTCAGAAAATTCTTTTTTATCCTTAAAACCTTCCGGATAGATGGCATCATAAACATAATAGTTCGCTTTATTATTCTGGCTGGTCAAAAAGTGCCAGAACTTGTGAATCAGTGTATGTGGATCACGCCATTCAAACGTGTCCTGTGCTTCGTAATGTAAAAATACTGGCAGGATAG
>CAMYJG010000125.1 GCA_947258695.1 uncultured Ectothiorhodospiraceae bacterium
CGCACCAGTAAGCCCTAAGCACTACTTTTGCATTCTGATATAAAATCTTACTCACTAAATTAAATTTTTACAGATTTTCACGTTAATCAATATCATTGACAAGCTTCTATAGGCAAAATTTGTAATACTAACTAAACGGCAGAACTCCAAACGTGACCTACATCGAAATCTTAAGTTTCAACTCATCCCTGTGCTTGCCAAATTTCCAATTCTCGCCCATCCGGTAGCTTTAAGTGATTGTCTTCTTTGAGTTTTTCTAATACTTTATCAAGCGTATTCGCTTGCACCCCGCTATCAAGCCTTTCCAGCTCAACTTCGAGGATTTGGCCCCGTTGGCGAATACGTCCTGGCTGGGTCAATACGTGGCGTATCAGGCTTAATGTTTCATCCGCTTTCGGGTGATATTGACAAAATCTGAGCTGCAGCCATTTTTCGCAGTTGTAGTTCATTGTCTTTACCAGATTAATGAACATTCTTCGCTTTTGACAACTGATGACACTTTCGTCTTTCATATTTGTTTCTACTTTGCTGGGTATGTCTTTCCGGTTTAACTCAAGTAATCCCAGCTCCATCTCCACATTTTTTATTTCCCATTTCAGTTTGTTTTCCTTTTCTTCAAATGCCGCTATAGTGAGTTCGTCTTTATCTTTTACTTCATTCAGTTTAGTGGCATATTGTTCTTTCAATTCGTTGAGCGCAGCTTTCTTTTCTGCAATGATTTTGTTCGCCGCTTTCCGATCTGGATTGGGTCTGCTCATGATTTTATCGGGGGCTTCTTCTGTTTCGTAGGTGGTGAGTAAGTCTATGTTGAAATGCTCATCCATGTATTTGAACCCGTTTTCTTCTACCCATCGTTTTTGTAATCGAGCGACGATTTCGGCTGCACTTAATGTCGGATTGGTACTGATGACGGGGATCTGCTTGCCTTGCTTGCCGAGAAAAATGATGATTCGTAACGTTCCGTATTTTTTGCTTTGTTTCTCTGTTTCATATAGGTGATTTTTGACCACTGAACCATGGATGTTTATTTCGATTTCTTCAAATAAAGCCTCGTCTATTTCTGCCTGTTTTTTTCTGTATTTTAAGTAGGTCGTAAAATACATGTCTGCTTTCGTTATCTTTTTGAAGCAATCCGCTGAAAATCCACCTCGATCAAAAAAAAGATTTTTCTCGTTGACCTTGCCAAAGCTCTTTTTCATTTTTCCGATTAAGGTTTCTATGTCAACACTGAGTGTGGTGTTGGTGGGAGATTCAAATGATAAAATATTGTGACCCAGGCTGTTGTGCAGGTAGATAGTGTTTCTGCCCCGAGCGGCTTGCTTCTTTCTCGCGTCATATCCCTTGGGGATGGCATATTTGCCGTAATAGCAACTAAAATGACCATCGGTATAGTAAATTTCATCATCCAATTCGGTACGTTGACTTATGTTTTGATAGTGTTGTGCGATCGCTTTGTCAAAGTGTTTTTGTTCAGTGATATTATCTATGGCGTAGCGTAAATTTTGTAAGCGACAGAATGAGCCTAGTACTAATGGTCCAAAATGAGCAGCGAGTAAATGCTTGGTTTGTTCGATACTTTTTAGTCGCAGTGCATGCATAAAAAACAAGGTTAACATAATCCGTTCTACGGTTTTCCGGCTGCTTGTTATCACTTGCTTTAGGTTGCCAATGAAGGGTTTTAAAAATTGACTTTCGTTCAACATGGCATAGAGAATAAAGCTGCCTGCTACGTTATTGGGTTGCCAGTCACTTTCAACATTCGTATTATTTTCGATAATGCTGCTGTCACTTTCTTCGTCGTCAACTTCATCTGTACTTTGTATGGATTCGGCTGTGTCATTCGGGTTCTTCTCAATATTCTGCTCAGTGTTTTGTGGTACCGAGATTTCCTCAACAGGCAGAGTCAATTGCTCAGGTTCATTCATGGTTTTTTGCTGGAGCTGATTTTCCTGTTCATGCGCTCGCCACCAACAACTAATACGCTCTGGGCTAATTTGCACGCCATATTTTTGCTTGATGTATTTTACGACCGCAACATAGGTTGGCCTATTTTCCTTTGTTGCGGTCAGTAGTTTTATGATTTCTTCGGCAATTTCTCCTTTGATTTTTTGGTTATTTCCAATTCGAACGACGGTATGGTCCTGGATACCAGCACTGCCTGATCGGCGGTATTTTCCAATGAGATTGCTGATGTGTTGAACCGTTAATTGAAACACTTGGGAGAGTATTTTTTGCGATACTTGATGGCATAAAAAGAGTTGCACAACGGTCATATTTCGCGTGTAGTTATCACTCTTTTCGTACTGCGCGAGTAATTGATCGCGATAAAAAACATAGCTAGTTTGATCTGAACTTTCTATGAGGCGAACTTCGGGTGGGTTTATCAAGTTATCGTCTGCTGAATTCTCTTGTATTTCAAACGTCAAATCGACAGCTATTTGTTCCATTTTTCACCCTTCGAATAGCGTTTGAATTACAGTCGAAATTAGAATTTTCGCATGAAGGCGTATTATAAACCAAACTCCCATTTTTTCAATGTGTTAAGGTTTTTGGGGCGAATTTAATTGGGGGCTGTTTGGAGTTCTGTTATGTGAGTTTTAGGAAAAGCGAATATCGCCCCTTAAATGTGGCAAATAAAGCAGTAAAACGATTTTTAACCATGTTTTTTTAAACGTTAAGGTT
>CAMYJG010000126.1 GCA_947258695.1 uncultured Ectothiorhodospiraceae bacterium
AATGCTTGCCTTAGTTTCAATTCATACTTTTGTAAATTTAGCCGGCATTAAAAATAACGTTAACCAGGTTATTGATGAAAGCCAGCCACAACTTGTTAAGACTATGCAGCTGGTAAATAACATCAAATCATCCAGTGAGGCACTAAGTTCTTATTTGTTGAGCAAAAACCCTCAATATAAAACTGAATATGAGACTAACCTGGAAAAGTCACAAGCCATTATCAATGAATTGAAAAAAAATATAACAGATAAAAGCGAAATTCAGCAAACACTTGTTACTGCCATTGAAAAAGATTTTTCTTCGTTTTCAGTACAGCAAAAAAATATTCTGTCACTATCAGCTGACGAGCAGAAAAACTTTCCGGCAATGGCCTACGCTGCAAAATTTACCAATCCTGTCTCGCAGCAAATTTTACAACACCTGACTCAGATGTTGATCTCGGAAACAGAAGAAGAGACAAACACACAAAGACGTCAATTTTTAATGTTAACAGGTGATTTGCGCTATGCCTGGGCAACTCTATTAAATGAGCAACGTGCATTTCTTGCATTTCGTAGTGATGTCATCGTTAAAAACATGGACAGTATTAGAGAAACCGTTCTACAGCTGGAAAATAAGATTTCAAAGTTTAAAGACCAATTTAATTTAGAACAGGAAGACTCTTTCGAGCAGATTACTACGCTAAGTAAAAAGTTTTTTGAATACTCAGATAAAGTCGTGGCCTTGCATGGTAGTGAAAAATGGCGTTCTGATATTTATATCATGGAAACAGTTATTTCACCTTTATTACAAAAAATTGAAGCTAATTTAAAAAAACTGGTGGATTATGATCTTGCACTTAACACACAGGCAAGTGATGACATTCACTCTACATTACAAACTGCGTTTACCTTTCTTCTGATTTTATTCATCGGTGGTTCTGCAATTGGCATTTTTGTCGCAATCGTTTCAAGCAAAACCATTATCACTATGATTAACAATTTGAGAAATAACTTTTTTAAACTTGAAGCGGGTGATTTAACAACACGTATGGATACAAGCCTCAAGGGTGAAATGGGTGATATAGCAGTTATGTTCAACACTTTTTCATCCGCCATGCATGACCGTACAAAAGAGATTATTAGTTACGTAGAGATCCTTAACCATAATGCACATGAATTAAAAAGAATTGCGAATAACACAACGGATGGTGTAACACAACAACACCAGGATACAGATAGTATTGCCACAGCAATGAATGAGGTGGTGGCTACAGTTTCTGAAATCGCAAACAGTGCTGCACGTGCAGCCAATGAAGCTAAATCAGCGCAAGTCGCATCTGACGAAGGCACCTCACTAGTTCAGGAGAATATTGCTGCAGTAAATGTATTATCAAACCGTATACAGGAAACATCACAAGTCGTTAACGAGTTAGAACAACAAAGCCTTGCCATTGGTAATGTGCTGGACATTATTGGTGATATTGCCGAGCAGACTAATTTGCTGGCATTAAATGCCGCAATTGAAGCAGCTCGTGCCGGTGAACAAGGCAGAGGGTTTGCCGTAGTTGCCGATGAGGTCCGCACCCTGGCAACACGTACTCAACAATCGACCGAACAAATTTATGATATTATTAGCAAGTTACAAAAAGGTTCTAAATCATCGGTTGATAGCATGGCGCAGGCGATTGAAGATGTCGATAAAAATGTTGAGCAATCAACTAAAGTCGGTGAAGCACTTGATAAAATACACCAGGCAATCAGCAGTATTAATGAAGTCAATATTCAGATTGCCAGTGCCACAGATCAACAAACCACTGTAACCGAAGAAATTAACCAAAGTATTGTTAATATTAGTAACGTATCTTCGGAAACACTCAGCGGTTGTGAAACCAGCTCCTCAGAAAGTGAAGAGCTGTATGAGATTGCTGAAAAGCTGGCTGTGCTTCACAAAAATTATCAAATCTAAAATCTAACTATTGTCGCAGGATCAAAATGAAACTTGAAGATTTTTTCGGTGTAGATATAGATAAATACCCCTATGAAACAAATCGAGTATTAGATTTTTTAGGTGTGCGTCGTACCATAGAAAAAACAAAACAAGTCAATGACTTGATAAATGCTTTTGAACCAAACAGCCCTTATGTTGATGTCGCAAAGCGCCAGCAACTATTATTACTATTAAAACCACTGCTCAGCCAAGCATTTCTTCCCCACGATAATTTCTACTACAATAAAGAGGTTAATACTGCGACGAAAAAAGATCGTCGCTATAATGCTGAAGAAAGGTTGCTAACTATTGTTTTAACGGTTGCTACAGGTGAAAAATATAGCACACTCGTTGATAAAGAATTTAAGCCCGACATAAGTATTTTACGAAGCCTGAACAGAGATCAAGATGAACGTTATGATCGTTTAAAGCAAATACTAAGCACTCACACTCAAGAAGTACTTGAACAGTTTAAAATTGATAAGAAAAAAATAAATCCGCCTAAAGAAGACAAAAAGTCTTTCTTTTCAAGATTACTAAAAAAATAAATGGGCAAAACGCCTTTAAGTTATTTATTCAATATTCCAGTTACCAATATCATCATCACTAGGCTGACCATCAGGCCCTAAAGAATAAAGATCGAGATCAGTGTGGGTACCTGGAAAGAG
>CAMYJG010000127.1:0-2605 GCA_947258695.1 uncultured Ectothiorhodospiraceae bacterium
CCAGTCATTATGATGCGGCAACGAATACTACCGGTAATGTTGCAGATGCCATAGTGGCCGTATTACCGAGTATGGATGTAGGCGATGTTCTACTTTTAGAAATTCAACGCAGTTTTAAACCGACGGAAATTGACGATGGAGATTTTGATGCCATTCGCTTAGCGGTCGCTTCTGGAATTATTGTGGTAGAAGCTGCCGGTAACGGCAACAATGACCTCGATGCTTATACTAATGCGGCAGGTGATAATATTTTTGATCGTGCTAGTGCTGACTACAGAGAATCAGGCGCTATTATGGTAGGAGCATGCGACTCGCCGTTGCCTCACAATCGTTGGGCTTCATCAAACTATGGTTCGCGAATAGATTGTTTTGCCTGGGGGCAAAACGTAGTGAGTTGTGGTTATGGTGACCTTGATGCAGGCACAGGTGACAACAGCACTTATACCGATACATTCAGAGGAACCAGCAGTGCATCACCGATGATCAGTGGTGCTGCAATTATTTTGCAAGGTATGCATGAAGCCAACAGCGGTACGCGTTTGTCACCCTTACAAATGAGAGAATTACTTTCTGATCCAGCAACAGGCACCCCTCAAGGCGCTGGTGTTATTGGTAACATTGGCGTTATGCCTGACCTGCAGGCAATCATTAGTAATACGCTGCAAATTGTTCCAGATGTCTATCTACGAGATAACCTCGGAGATACGGGCGCTGTACCTAGCACCGGATCAATTAGTACCAGTCCAGATATTATTGTACGTCCTGCCACAGTCGCTGATCCTCAAGCATCTTTTGGCCAGGGAAGCGGAACAGAAAACAGTTCGACACTTGGTTATGAAGCAGAAGCCGGGCAAGATAATTTTATCTATGCGCGCATTAAAAACCGCGGTGGATCAGATGCCAATAATGTCACCGCCACTATTTATTGGAGTGAAGTGTCAACCCTGGTTACACCGGATATGTGGAACTTAATTGGTACCACAGACCCCATTAATGTTCCGCAGGGTGATACATTAGTTGTTGCAAACCCATTGACCTGGCCATCGGCAAGCATACCCGCAACAGGTCATTATTGTTTTGTAGGTATCATTAATCACGCGGGCGACCCGGCCCCGCCATTACCCGGCCCCACTGACTGGAATGGTTTTAGAAATTTTATTACCAATCAAAATAATGTTACCTGGAGAAACTTTAATGTAGTAGATTTTGATCCGAGTTCGGTATCGGATACAGCCGATCTTCCATTTCAATTTGCTGGTGCCCCAGACCGAGCCAGGGCATTTGAATTTGAACTGCTACAGCAATTGCCCCGAGGGGCTAAGGTATGGTTAGAAATTCCCATGGCAATGGCCAAGCCTTTTTTACACGATCAAAAACTGGAATATAAATATGACCGTAAAAAACGAAATCTAAAATTATGCTTGCCAACAAGGCCTAACATGAAAGTTCCACAATTTCGTCTTGGCAAAGGTGCCCGAATCAAAGCGAAACTTGTAATAGAAGGAATGAAAAAACATATGCAGCCTGGAAACAACATTGCCATTCGTCAACTGTATAAAGGCGAAGAAGTAGGCCGTATAACATGGCAATTTCATAATCGTAAAAAACAAAAATGCGAGGTGTAAACTAAAAGAGGATAATTAAGCGAAAGGACTCAGCCCCTTTAACTACTAATATTTAAAAAGATGCCGGAGAGATTACTATTTAACCCCTCCGGCCCCTTTAATTGCGTAAATATCAACTAAGGTAAGTTGTTGTGTTTAATAGCTACGAACCAAAGCCCATCTTTTTTCTCAACTTTTAATACTTTTGAACCTTTGATTGAAATATCTTCGACTTTTTGCTGTGTATTACTGGTTAAGCTGTTGCTGACTTTTGAACCGCTGACAACTTTCTCAGACTTAATGTTAGCACTGATAGTTGTTCTTATTGACATGGCGATTTCTTTATAGGCTTCTTTTTTTGCATCATCCTTTTTGAGCCCTTCACCATAGCCAATAATATGTTTTCCATCAGCCGTCAGATTATTAAACCATGCTGGGGGTTTAATATTTTTTACAATGTCGTAGTATTTTACATTGAGTGCTTCAAGGTTTATTTCATCTGATGTGAATACAACATCGCTTTGTCTTACATAGGTGCTATCAACAACTTCACACAAAACAGGCTTGTCGTCGTATATTATATTAATACCAACAAAGCTTAATACATCATCTTCAAACTTATAAAAAATATATGGCTGTATATTAGCAACGTTATTTTTCATTTTAACGGCAAGATCTTTTTCTGCTTCTAGTTTTATTTTTTCTTTAAAACCGCCAGCACTCGCTTCTACGGATAAAAATATTTCTTCTTCATATGGATTATAAGAAACATATTTAACGACTGGCTTTGCATACAAGGTTGACAGCATTAACTCTGCTACCTTTTTCTGAGTTTCCTTCAGGTTTATCTTCCATTCATATTCTGATTCCAGAAGTGCCGATTTGTATTCATGTATTTTCTGGATGTTTTCTCTATCAGTTAAAAATTCATTAAACTCAGGCTTTTTGTGTTTTTCTGAAAATTTATTTGCATGATTTTCTTTTAAAAGATTAAAAAAATA
>CAMYJG010000127.1:2628-3790 GCA_947258695.1 uncultured Ectothiorhodospiraceae bacterium
CTTTTAAAATTGACATTTTTTGCGAAGTCTTTAGGGAGTCTGGGTTTTCTATTTCTGTCGCTTCAAGCGATTTATTAAGTATTAAATTCGCATTATATGTTGTCGAATTTTCCCAGGTAACGTAATTATTTTTTCGGTTTTCAAGAATGGAGTCATCGCTAACCATCATCTTCATTAGCGAGCTCTCCATGAAACCCGCTTTCATGTCTGAGACACTATCACCAATATCACTCATGGTTTCACCAATTGAATGGCCAATTCTCTGGAATACTGTTTTTGTGCTGTTAATTCCTTCATCGACTGGTGTCATGGCTTTATCAAGCGTTGCGCATCCAGAAATCAGAGCCCCGGTCATTATCAGTGCAAATTTATTCATTTCGATCTTCCTGACTATTTTGGTAATCACTTATTCACTAATATATTCTACGCAATATAGATTCATAACCAAGTGTATCGGTGTTTTATATTAACTGATCTTTTTCTTCACAGATTAGCAATAACGATACCAGGAAAAGTACCATAGGGGCTGAATTTTATACTGCTTCCACTTTCTTTAATCTTCCCTTCTCTTCTTGCTCCAGCATAACACCATAGTTACTTTCTATCTTCAATTTAAATCTATCATAGCCTAGAGTGCAGACAATATTCGCTTTCACGTTCAGTAAAATGAATATCTTGTTCAGATAAAATACGTGTCAGAATCATGCTCTTGGTATTCTAGAAATGATAGAATATTATGATTCCTTTGATGCCTGCACGGTACCGGAAGCGAGATGAGTGTAGAAATGCTTGTCTGCTTAATTAGTCAAGTATATGGTTGCGAAAAAAGTATAATTAATTTAGCGGGAGATATTAAAATCGAAGCAAAGCCAAACAAAAATGATTTGCCAAATGGTGTAATGTTTAATGCTTACCCCGATAGTATTGGCCGAAACCTGGCTGATACAGTGAGTATGCTCAAAAGACCAGAATTCAAAGACGTTTTTTCTTTGTTCTATATTCTGCCTACCATTTTTCATAGCGATCTAGATCGTGGTTTTTCCATCATCAACTACGATATCAACAATGAACTTGTGGAACCTCAGGATCTGGATACACTCAACGAACTAGGCATCCAGATTAAGCTTGACCTCGTACTCAACCATCTTTCCGTACGTTCTCC
>CAMYJG010000128.1 GCA_947258695.1 uncultured Ectothiorhodospiraceae bacterium
CAATACGTATAGCACCAGGATCATATGGCGCAGAGGAATCTATAAAACAAGTTTTAGAGCAAGCTTTCAATATTGAGCTAGAGAAAATTCCGCTGTCTACGGCCGCAAAAGAAATTGAAGGTGTCTTAAATACACAGTGAATATACAATTAAAATATAACAAGTCATTTAAAAATGCAGGGCAAAAAACCGCCCTGCTCGGACACCGCAAAAAGCGCGGCGCCGTTTAATTCTGCGTTAGCGTTCAAAAGGCATAAATATGAGTGACGAAATTATCTCACCAAACGAGTGGATCTCAAAAGCGGGTGGTCACCTCACTAAAGAAGATAAAGTTATTCTGCCAATTAGAGCAATACTTATACCTATGCACAATGCAAGTACAAGTATAGAAAGATATGAGAAAGAAAAAGATATGCCGCAGACAATGGATGTAGCCGGAAAAATGCAGTTAATTCAAAATATTGGCCTGAATATTAGAGCAGCTGACAAAGCATATTTCAATGAATGGTCTAAGACTTTAATTAGTATAAATATACATAATAGAGATGTTATCAAGCTGTTTGGTGAATGCAATAATTGTTTCCAATCTTCACTTTCACCAAATTCGTTAAGAGAGTTTGTCTCGCCTGAACTAAAGACACTGAGTGATCAAAATAACATAAAGATAATACATGCCATGGATTCTGGTGATATGATAAAAGAAAGTGACACCCACATAGTTTTTGAATATTACGATAAATTTTTACAACTTAATTTGATGTACTTTCCAGAAATAAAGTCACTGCCTATAAGGAAATGTAAAGAATGTACAAGCTAACAAACGCTTCAAAATGGACTGGTGTAAACATCGCTCCTATCGTCGCAATGTTCACACCAGCCATTTAAGCGAACGTTATCTTAAGTAAAAAATGAATACTCAGACACAATATATTTACAACTATACGCCAAATGTTCTTGATCTTGTTATAGATGAAGTGTATTTGCCAAATATTAACTCCGGCTATGAATAAAAATGATAAATTAACTATTCCAGTAATTAGTGAATTTGAAAGTATTTTACTTGATGTGCTAGGCGAAATGAAAGGCTGGACTTTGATTTGCGAGCGTGATTGCGATCAAGAGGAAGTGTTGCGCTATTCTAATACTGACCCTAAATCTAAAATATTAATATCTGAACTTTTTAATTATTGTGAAAGCGGAAGTAATGAATGTCCTACTTTTTTAATTCAGTCCTAGAAGATAACAAGGCAATCAACCTGACAAATATTTCAGTGGACAAAACCGGCCCACTAAAATATTTGCAGGTTATTTAGTCGTTATGCGCAAATCAAAATATGAAATCCGGGAAATATAAAGAATATTATTGGTTGGTTTCGAGCGAAGCTCTTTGGAGTATTGAGAAGCTAGTTGTCGCGTATCATGAAGATAGGAAATTGGGAATAACGTCTTTCGATAGTGGGCCGCTGAAACCAACGGAAGAAGAAAAGCACCTTGGGTGGAAATTCGAGAATGAAGTAATGTATAGCCCAAGATTGAAAGAAGGGCTGGAAATACCACATGATCAATATGATGAATGGTATATTGACTCAGATCTCGAATTACCAACTGAAGGACTAGAGGTATTTGTAAACTATGGTGGCTTTTCATTGGTTCCACCAGAAGAATCATATAAAGAGTTCGATCCGAGCTGGGAAAAAGGAACTTTAGACTTTTTAAAACCGATACAGATTAGATTTTGGGCTCAAATAGAGAAACTAGACCCAGAAACATTTGTGGCAGTAGGCGACAACGATGTAGTAGTATCAAAAAGTAAAAACTTTATAGAGGCAGTTGTATGTGAACACAACTACGAATTGTAGGTCATCGCATAACAAGCGGGTCAAGTTCGCGCAAAAAACGCGCGCGTCTTACCCTGTTCGTTAGAAGTACAAAGGAGAAGCATGGGGCATCACATAGAAGCTATCATTTCTAAAGGATTAATTGATAAAGAATCTCTAGCAAGATTTGACTTGCCTTGTGTTTCTCACAAAGGGTTTTCGATAATAGGTTTAGATCCAAGTCATTCAGACTATTGGGCAGAAAAACTAGAAATATCTAATAATAATTCTGGTAAAATTATTCTAAACTGTCCAGTAACTCATTATTTCGCTAAAGAACTAGGCTTAGATGAATATGCTATTGTCTTTACCGATTATTTTGGAGGTGTTGGCAATCAATACGCAACGGTCTATTCTTCTGGTCAAGTTGCTATGAAGGAAACAGAAGGTGGTATAAATAAGGCGTTAAGGATGATAGGTGTTTATAAGAAAGGAAAGCTAGATGAATTCGATACAATAAACTTAGGCCACTACAGGTCTTTCGATGAATGCTTCTCTAAATATTATGAAAACTTCTAACAAGTCGGTCAAGTTCGCGTGCGCAAAAGCAGCGCACACTTGGACCAAGCTAAACAGCCAGCTTGGCCACTTACCTCGGCGTTATGTGTAAAAAGAAAGAAAGCAATGTATCTAAAATTTACCATTGATGGCGACCTTGAAGAACTTGTAAAGGGGATTTGGCCTAATGCAACCGAAGACGAGTTGTTTAGAGATTACGAAAACGTGTATGAGTGGGTATGGTTGAGCCTTCCCGAATATAATTTGCGTCTAAACATATCACGAGAACATGAATGGGGAGAAAAAACTCAGGTATATCCTATTTACGTTAGCGCTTTCGAATTAGAAAAAGACGAATTTATAAATGAAATACCTGAAGAAATAATTCAAATATTTTGCAAGGGTATAAATTCTAAACTCGAAATATTTAGCGGAAGGTATAATGTTGAGGTAAAAGAAAATGAACCTATTCGAGTTCTTTAATAAGCACATAACAAACGGGTCAAGATCGCTCCCGTTGGTCGCTGGGACGCGCAAAAACCGCGCGCCCCTTACCCTTAACGTTATACGCTACAAGATAATGAGAAATAATTAATGGATTGGGCAAGCATCACATTAAGTTTCATTTTTGCTGCATTACCTACATTTTTTATTGTAGGCTTAGTCACATGGAAATATAGCCCATATACTAGTGGTACTACTATTTTACTTATTGCTTCAATTGCTGCGCTGTTAGTAGGCTTAATAGCAAGCATTTGGCGCTCTAGATTTTGGGAAACAACATCAAATATTGGTTCACACACGCCTTATGCAAGAAAAAAGAACAATGGGTAATTATCGTATAACAAGGCGTTCAAAAAGGACGCTCCTTACGTCGCGCCTTTTAACTTGTCGTTAGGCACATGAATACAGAAGAAGTCACAAAGGAAATGGAGTCATTGAGCGAAGAGTTTGGAAGTTATCCTTATAATTA
>CAMYJG010000129.1 GCA_947258695.1 uncultured Ectothiorhodospiraceae bacterium
CTAATATTTTAAGGTTTTTAATGCCGTTTAGTTGTTGAGAACCGCCAATATGATCTGTGTGACTATGGGTGTAAATAAGCATTTTAATGGGTTCGCTGGTTGTTTCAGTCACAGCTTTGATAAGATGTTTGCCGTAGGATTGCGGTGCGTCTAACAATATAACGCCTTTACCGGTGGTAACAAATGCGGACTGCCATATACCATCGGTGATGACATACACATTGGGTTTCACTTTTTTAACTAAGTAACCAATCTTGGGGTCTACTTGAAACGCATTGGCTTTAACGTTTTCTAACACCGGCGCATAATCTTGCAGCTCTTTGGCGTATACGGTGTTCGTACCAACACTAAGTACTATTATTTGTATGATTGTCTGTATTAATACCAGTAAGTTACTAAACTTCAATATTGATAAATTTACCATGCTAAATACTCTTTGTAGATGAATGAGTTAATACCCGAATTTTAGGGTTGTTTAAGGAGGTCATGTGTTGAATTTGATTACTAGAGGGACACCATATACACAATTGCTTAGGATGATAATATGCGTTTTATGGCAAGGGCCTTTCCAAAAATGGAATAATTAGTGGTGAAATGTATTGCTATTCATTGCATGGCTAGGTTGATGGATTGATGTAAGGCTTATTGATACCGAACTCATTGGGTGAGAGATGTAGAAGAATTTACAATGTAAATAAGGAAAGTTGCTTTATTGCTGGTTTATAGTTTTATTATTTACGGGCTATTATATCCAGCGGTATTCACCGCCATTCAAACAGACGAACATTTAGTTCGTTGCTTAGTCAATCTTCTCACTGGCTAGCTGGTGGTTATCGTGAAGCTCAATCGCCCCTCATAAGGAAATGCATTATCAATATGGATAACTTAATGCGCTTATGTAATTTTAATGATATCGACGCATTTCACGCCACACAGGCAATAGATAGAAGGCGAGCTTCAGGACGACCGGTTGAAGCGTGAAGCATTATGGGCTGAATCAATTGCGATGGGTAATAAATCATTTATTGAGCATACTCAGCATTATCTTGGTGTATTAGCGAAGGGACGTGCCTGTCTTGCACTTGATGACACTTATCAATTAAAAGAAGATTGCCCAGAGTTTCATTTTGCCCTAAAAAGCGTTATTAAGCCAAGAAAATGGATATTTAAGGAATGATAATATTGAGATTTCAGGGGTTTAGTCTGGTGCGACCCTGGCTTGCCATCTCGAATGTATATTTGTGGTAGAAATCCAAATAATAGCGCAACCACTTTTTGTAATAGCAGCGATAGTTGGCATGCACTCCTGTTTGCTCCAGTGCATTCTCATATCGCCGGCTAATGTTTGGGGGAACGGTTAACATGTAGCCAAATCCTTCTGTATATCATTCTTATTGTGAGTGTTATCCAGAAAGAAACGCTATCATGTAAATTCTTATTTTGTCAAGGATAATCGGGCATGGTAGATTATACAGAACTATATAATTATTAGTTATGCTCACAAAGGAATAAACTGATGCAAGAAGTAGATGATGAATTTTATGAAAGAGCAGATGCTCATATTCATCTTTCAAATAGCCAAATTTCAGAAGAAATAGGTACAGGCAAAGTCAGTGCATCATTTATGTATTCGGTTGCACGTTTTAATGCCTGGGTAAGTGCTAGTGGTTGGCACAACGGTAATGAAATGGCAGAAGCAAAAGAAGAGACAGTTGAATACTTTGTAGCTGAATATAGAAAAATGCTCGAAGAAAACATGGATGATTATATTTCAAACTTCGAGAGATATATGAAAACACATGATGAAAAAGCATAACAAATAAGGATAGGTTGCGTGAGCCAAAGCGAACCGCAACCTTATCCATTGGTTGAACAAGCCCGGGGAAAGTAGTTAACACTTATTTATAGCAAATAACTAATTGGGCGTGAGGGCCATGCACAGCGCAAGACCAAATCGTGGGCGAGTGATGACCTCGCCCAGCATAGGCGATAAAAAAACAGAGGTTTATGTCATCGTGCTACGAGTCTCCTGTGTTTGTGTATTTGAGTAAGAGGTGTCTCATGACACCAAATCGGTTACTAACCTGCTCGCCAGCTTGGCGGTATGAACGCAATGATTCTCATCGCCACACTGCATTGTCGACAGATAAATGCCGGCCTGGGTTTGAGTTCAGGCTCGGGGAGTTTTACCCGAAGCAATAGCTGAATAAGGTGTCGGATTTTAGCCGCGTTGCCGTGCAAGAACCCATAGTCCCGGGTACGGCGAAACCCCTTGGGCAAGGCGTGTTGAAACACCAACCACAGGAAATCCTCGCCTTTACAACGTCGCGTTTTTAGCGTGTTGGTTTCACTATCGCGGTAACGAAACCTCACATGGGTCCCATCATCGTCAATGATATTGTGCTCACTGATCACCCCTCGATACAAATAGCGGGACAAGTAGTGTAAGGCCGGCAGGCCTTTGCCCACGTGCTTGCAATGCACCACCCATTGTTTGGGCAGGTCCTTGGGGAGATAAAAACCGGCCTTAACCATCGCCGCCAGCATTCGGGCGCGAAACACCTTAGCCAGGTTCATTTCATTGAACAAATAC
>CAMYJG010000130.1 GCA_947258695.1 uncultured Ectothiorhodospiraceae bacterium
ATATTAATTCTAATATTACAACCTTGAATAAATATGTCACTAGTTTATTTGATATGTTGGATACCTATGCGCGACTTGAATCAAATATCGAGAATGAAGATATCCTGAATGACATAAATTCCGTGAAAGAAAAGATAGACTTAAAATATCTACGCGAAGATATTGTCGAGTTAATTAATGAATCACAGGAAGGAGTCACTCGTGTAAAACAGATTGTCCAGGATTTGAAAGATTTTTCACATGTTGATGGTGGGGAATGGGAATGGGCTGATATACAAAAAGGCCTGGACAGCACGATTAATGTCGCCAGGAATGAACTTAAGTATAAAGCCGAAGTGATAAAGGCGTACGGCGCTATACCGCATGTTCAATGTATGCCATCGCAACTGAACCAGGTTTTTATGAATCTGCTGGTGAACGCGGCCCATGCGATCGAGACTCGTGGGCAAATAACCGTTACCACAGAAGAGCATGATTCTGAAGTTTATATCTCAATCAAAGATACCGGCTCCGGTATGTCTGAAGATGTCATAAAACGTATTTTTGAACCTTTTTATACCACTAAAGCAATCGGTACCGGTACAGGCTTGGGGTTATCACTCTCCTACGGGATTGTCGAAAAACATGGTGGTCGTATCGAAGTCGAGAGTGAAGAGGGTATGGGAACTACTTTTCGTATTTGTCTGCCCATCCAAAAAGCAGAGGTCCTGCATGTCGGTTAATACCAATTCAAGTCAATTCCAAAGGAAGTTAATTCTTTTCTCGGCTGCGGGTATTTTATTCATTAGTGCAGTGATTGCTATCGTGAGTATTGTTCCATTTTATAAACAACTTATTAGTGAACAAGAGAAAAGCCTGGTTTTTGCTGCAACGACTAAAACCATGGCTATTAAAGAATACCTGACAAGATCAAAAGATATTGCCAATCAAATATCAACTCGAACAAAAGTACGCCAGCGGTTGGAAGAATATAACGAGAAGAAGATCAGTTTGGAAGAGTTTCTACCTTTTTCTACAAAAGCTTTAACTGATGCGTTGACTGGCAGCGAAGAGGTGAGTGGGATAATACAACTGGATAAAAAGGGGGAATTGGTAATTCAGTTGGGAGTGGTAATTGAAAAAGAATATTGGCCAAAAAACTATTTGCAATCAAATACGATTATCGTTGAAGGACCAGTAAAGATTAATGGGAATTCCTATCTTGTTATTTCGGCCCCCATTATGGGTAAGAAATCAACCCGTGTCGGTACTGATATCATTCTATTTGAGATTAAAAATTTACGCAGAATTATTACCGATTACCAGGGGTTAGGTGAAACAGGCGAAACGGTTATTGCCAGAAGTAAAAATAATAAAATTTATCCATTACTACCAACTAGACAAAATATACTTACGGGAAATACCAAAATTGTAAGGGGTAGTGAACTGTCACAGGCATTACACTTAGCGATCACAGAACAAAAAGGTGTAATAAAGTCTAGCTCAGGTTCAGATAACAATTATGTTATAGCCTATGGACCCATTAAAGATAGTGAATGGGGAATCGCTGTTAAGATGGACAAGGAAGAGCTTTATCAGTCAATTCAACAAAAGGTAACAACAACCGCCATCATAATAATCTGTCTTATCGTATTAGGCATACTGGGAATGATCGTATTATTAAGACCACTAGCAGGCAAACTGATACTTCAGACATCAGAACTCGAACAAAAAATTAAGGACAAGACTGCTGAATCAGTTGAAAAAGAGGCACGTATCCGCTCGATTATCGAAACTGCCGCGGATGGGATTATCAGTATCGATCAGGATGGCATTATTGATTTGTTTAATCCGGCAGCGGAGAAAATATTTGCTTATACAACGTCGGATATTCTGGGTAAAAATGTAAAATGTTTAATGCCTGAACCGTATCAATCTGAACATGATACATATATCAAGGCATATTTAAAAACAGGGGATTCTAAAATCTTAGGTACTCGGGGGCGTGAGGTAGAAGGGCGTCGTAAAGATGGAACGATATTTCCGATGGAGTTAACTATAAGTGAATTGTTTTCGAAAGGGGATAGGAAATTTACTGGTATGGTACGTGATATTACTGAGCGAAAACAGGCGCAACATGAATTAAATACAAATTATGAAGAGTTAAAAACAGTAAATGAAAATCTTAAGTCAGCTCAAAACCAATTACTGCAATCAGAAAAAATGGCCTCGGTTGGGCAGCTGGCCGCCGGTGTGGCGCATGAGATCAATAACCCGGTGGGTTACATCAACGCAAATATCGCGACCTTAAAACAGTACGTCAATGATTTATTCAAAATGCTGGATGCCTATTCACGTCTTGAATCGAATATTGATAATAAAGAACTACTGGTCGAGGTAAAAAGTGTAAAAGAAGAGATCGAACTGCAATATCTACGCGAAGATATTGTCGATTTGATTGGCGAGTCACAGGAAGGTGTAGTTCGAGTTAAACAAATCGTTCAAGATTTAAAAGATTTTTCACACGTCGACGGTGGTGAATGGGAGTGGGCCGATCTACAAAAAGGACTAGACAGTACCCTGAATGTGGCGAGTAATGAGCTAAAA
>CAMYJG010000131.1 GCA_947258695.1 uncultured Ectothiorhodospiraceae bacterium
AATGAAAAACCAAAAATACAGCTGGCAATTTTACTTGATACAAGTAGTAGTATGAATGGATTGATCGATCAAACACGAAATCAACTATGGCAGGTGGTTAATGAGTTCGCTAAAGCCGAACAAAATGGTATAAAACCTAGTCTGGAGGTGGCCATATATGAATACGGTAATAGTCGTCTATCTTCTAATACTGGATTTATACGCCAGGTATCTGCATTAACGGGTGAGCTTGATGAGGTATCTGAAGCCCTGTTTTCCTTAACCACAAATGGCGGTAGTGAGTATTGCGGTTATGCAATTAAAACTGCGGTAAATCAATTACCATGGAGTAAGTCTGATGGAGATATTAAGGCTATATTTATTGCTGGTAATGAGCCATTCACACAAGGTCCTGTTTCATATAAGCATGCCATTTCCTTAGCCAGGCAAAAAGGAATAATGATAAATACTATTCATGCGGGTAATAAGCAACAAGGTGCAAATACTGGCTGGAAAGAGGGTGCTTTATATGCGGGAGGTGAATATATGAGTATTGATCATAATCATAAAATTGCACATATTAATGCGCCGCAGGATAAAAAAATTGCCAGCTTAAATAAAAAGCTCAACCAGACTTATGTACCCTACGGTGCGAAAGGTCGGGAAAAATCGCTACGCCAAAAAGCCCAGGATAATGAATCTCAACAAATTTCGTCGGGTTTACTTTCCAAAAGAGCTGAAGCAAAAGCATCATCTATGTATGACAATTCCAGCTGGGATTTAGTCGATGCTATCGAGTCTGAAAAAGTCGACATTAAAAACCTTAAGGAAGATGAACTTCCCCAGGAATTAAGAATCATGGAAAAGAGTCAACGTAAGGATTACCTGCAACAAAAAGTTTCTGAGCGTAAGAAAATTAAAGAAGAAATAGTAAAATTATCTCGTGCTCGCAACAAATACGTAGCGAAAAAGAAACAGGCAGCACCAGAGCCAGCTGCAGCGACAATCAATCAAGCAGTGACTTCGGCTATTCAAAAGCAGGGAAAAGAAAAGAACTATACATTTAAAAAATAGTTGCTTTAATCCATTTTTGTTCTCTGTTTAGCGGCATATTAATATGCCGCTTTTTTTATTAAAATTAAAGTATACTAGGATATCTGGATATCTGGATATCAGTTTTAGAGAGCATATTTTGTCAGAACAACAGGTTGAATATCATGTCGATATAACAGGTGAAGGAATAAGTCCTGTCGAACTGCTTAGTGAAAAATCGGGGCTTTCTAAACAAAAAATCAAACAGGCGATGCAAAAAGGCGCGGTATGGGTAACTGATGATAAAGGTACTCACCGCCTGCGCCGTCATAGCAAAAAACTGGAGCCGGCGACAAAATTACATTTTTACTTTGATCCGGTAGTGTTAAATCAGCAAGTGGATGACGCCATTATAGTGGCTGATGAAGGTGATTACAGTGTCTGGTACAAACCTCGAGGCATGTTATCACAAGGGAGTAAATGGGGAGATCACTGTGCAATAAACAGGTGGGTAGAAGCTCATATCGAACCACAACGTCCTGCTTTCATTGTACATCGTCTTGATCGGTTTGCTTCAGGTTTGATTTTACTTGCACATAAGAAAAAAACAGCCAGCTTACTTTCTAATATGTTTAAGAACAAAGAGATTAAAAAAGAGTATCAAGTGATAGTTCATGGCAATTTTGGTCTGGAGAAGAAAAAGTTCAATAGTGCTATTGATCTAAAGCCGGCAGTTACGCATGCTCAGTTATTACAATATGATGAAGAAAAGAATACCTCGTTATTACAGGTAGAGATCGAAACAGGTCGTAAACACCAAATCAGAAAACACCTCTCTGCAGCTGGATTTCCTGTGCTCGGTGATCGTCTGTACGGCAACACCAGTGATAATGCTGATTTACAGTTAACAGCATATAAGTTGAGTTTTACCAGTCCAGCAGATGCACAGGACAAAGTCTATCTGCTGGACGAGTTGTACTTGCCTCAGCTTAGAAATTAACCTGTGCCAGCCCTAGTACACTTATGATAATAAGTACTGCGCCTATTATGCGTTTAAAGTATTGATCATTCTTTAATATTATTTCGTGTGTTTTTATTCCTATGAAATGGCCGATTGCGGCAACCGGCAGTAAAAAGATTGCGCTTAGCAAATGAATGTCGACGCCTAATGCTTTAAATGTCGTCATTTTAATCGTGACTAATATAAACCATAAAACAAATAGTGTATTACGAAGTTGCTCAGCAGCAACATTACGCATATATACTGCTACCATTAACGGGGCGCCGGTCAGTGAAGTTCCTGCAACATAGCCGCCAGTAGCTAACAAAAATCGATCTAACCATTTATTGTTACTCCTTATATTTAAATTAAGGAACCATATAAAGGCATAAAAAAGCGTGACAGAATAGATGAAAATTATTAACCAGTTATTTGGCAGGTTGAGCAAGCCTAAAACACCAATAAGCGCAGGGGGAATAATAAAAATACTGGATCTTCTTAAGTACAACCAGTCAACGTTATTTAATCGTGATCGTAGTGTTAACGAAGTAAAAAATAA
>CAMYJG010000132.1 GCA_947258695.1 uncultured Ectothiorhodospiraceae bacterium
TGTCGGATAATGAGCTAAGCAAAATGTTTAAACTATTAGCAATATTACAATCAGAAGTATTTTCCGATTTGGCGTCTGGGAAAATAAATTTAACTCAGTTCAAACAATAAAAACTGCTTAAGCGGCAGCGCCGCAACATTTTTTATATTTCTTACCACTACCACACGCACAAGGTTCGTTTCGACCTTGCTTGTCACTTTTTGCTGCAGTGCTGGTAAATCGAGTTTCCCCGTTTAGGTAATACCATCGGTTTGCAACTTTGTTAAAGAAACTGCGCTCAGTTAAATAGTGAACTTTTCCGTCATCAAGTTTATAACTTGCTGTGAAGTTGACGGTACCTTTGTTATCGTTTTCTTTACCTGCTGTGGTTTCAGAAATTTTCAAACCCATCCAATGAATGTGTTCCGATTGTTCCTCAATGGAGTCCAGTGTGAAATGTTTTCGGGTATCAGGATGATATGAGTCATAAACGTACTGATAAGCTTGTTTAACATAGGCGCTGTAGCGGGATCGCATTAGGGCTTCTGCAGTGGGTGGGTGTTGTTGCCCGGCTATATAGGGTTCACAGCAATTTTCGTAAGTTTCTTTTGAGCCACAGGGGCATAAATTATTCGTCATTTTTCTTTATTTATATACTTTTCGTTGAAACAAATCTTTTTTCCGGCTAACTAATCTATCTAAAAACAATAAACCGTCAAGGTGATCCATTTCATGTTGTACTGCTCTTGCTTCAAAACCTTCCATTTCAAAAGACAATGATTCACCAAATTGATTAAAGGCATTCAATTTGACTTTTTCTGCCCTGACCACATTCCCGGTATAATCGGGTACGGATAAACAACCTTCCCGACCAGTTTTTAAACCTTCCCATTCAGCGATTTCAGGATTGATTAAAACAAGGTGACCGTGATGTTTGATTTTTTTTTTGCTGGAAACATCAACAATGACTGCACGGATAAAATTCCCAATTTGTGGAGCCGCTATTCCAACAGCACCTGGGCCTTCCTGCATGGTATCTTCCAAGTCTTGAATCGCCGCCTGTAATATATCATTAAATTCTTTAACAGGCTCGGAAATCGTTTTTAAGCGGGAGTCGGGATAGGTGAGGATTTCTTTACTGGCCATGCATTATATCGACTCCTTTTTGAGCCATCCCTTCGATTTGCATAATGTAAATTGGTTTATCTATCGTGCCTGCCACTTCGGACCTCAGGTCGATGATATTTAGTCCTGCATTGAACAGGGCAGTTGTTACTTTAGCCACAATACCTGCGTGATCTGCACCACTTACTGTAATAATGGTATCTGCCTGATGGTGATTATGTAGCTTGCCATCAATTTTATCCAGGTGATAGCGTAGCGACATGGCTTCACAAACAGGCTGGATTACTCGCTCAATTTCGGAATCTAGTTTTTTAGTGCTGACCATCACCATAATGGTGAAGTTATCACCAAGACAATTCATGGAAGCCTCACCCAGATTGCAATCTGCTTTAAACAATGCGTCCGTTATATTTGCGACGATGCCTGGTTTGTCATCGCCAACGAGTGTAAGCATGTACCAACCTGCCATTTAAGACTCCTTGTGTAAAGCTAGCGCATTACAAATTTCATCATTGTTTGGGATATGCGCTTCTCTAATTAATAAGATAAGACCTGAAGCGTTGATGAAATCAGATGGATTTGGATCAATCACTACATTATGCTTGTTGTCTATGTAAGCCAATGCAGTACCAAGCCCGTTATTAATTAGTATACAAACAATCTCTGACCATAATGTATTTTCTAAGGAAACATCATAACGGCGTGTATGATTACCACCATGGGTAAATAGATTCTCAAGTACTTTTTCACAACCCGGTGCGACAATTGCGCGCACGATCAATTCGGGGTATGCACGGATTGGGCGTATTACCGAGTTTGCGCCGGCTTGCATAAAGCGATTTCTGTTGTTGTCATCCACACATTCAGCCAGAATTTTGCCTTTTACATTGAGTTCTTTTAAGCGGTGTAAAATATCGAAGCTAAGACTGTCAGTGGCAATATCTGATTCATCTGAGGTTAGGATAATTATTTCCGCGGCTTCGGTAATACTCACGGCCATTAAGTTGTCATCGTTATTAGCACTGCCTGTATAGTGAATGACTCCTAGCTTTTGTAGCGAGGGGTGCAAACCATCGGGATAATCAGGGGTTAGCAACTGGATTGGGATTTCATTGTATTCATCGATGGCGCGAAACTGGCTGATCAATCGCTCAAAATACTGAACTGCATTGTTTCTCGGGGTGTTTATGATGACAATATGATCCTGCATTTTCCATCTCCATTGACCTAGTAACATTTTCTCTCGACGTTCCAGCCGGTAATCAAAATAATCACCTGCAATTTTTGCCAGGATGAAAATGCCACCGAAATATAATAGTACGACAGTAGCCGTTCGGCCTAAACCGGTTTGCGCTGATAAATCTCCATAACCGACAGTGGTGACAGTAGTAAGGGTTATCCAGACAGCATCAGTAAGAGATAAGTCTTCAAAAATAAGCATGGCAAATATATGCAACATCACCATGCTCACAAAATATAACGCCAATAATGATATTCGTTTGCCGATATTAACATCGAGCAAGCGTTGTAATTGTTTTATGCGTTTACGCTTTTTAAGCTGTTGGAAAATAATGCTAGTTGCCCGCCATATCTATGGTTATTCAGAATCACCATCACAGTTGGTCGCATAGTTTATAAGCTCTTCCATGACTTTGCGCTTGATTTCCAGTGTATCTTTGGCATCCAGGTTATAGCGTTCTGCTAATAACTCATAATCATCGGAGTTGAGAGAGGCTGTCAGTCGTGGTCGTTTAGGTGGTGCGGAAACAGGTAATTGTGTGATATGTCGAATCATGTCTGATGGGCTGATGCCTTGTAGGCAGGCATCCTGGCGTATTTTGTTTTGAACCTGTTCGTCAACATAAAAAGCCACCTGTATAGCTTTCATTGCTTTGTTGGAAGCCTGCCACTTTTTAGGTAATTCGCGCTTTCTATCGGTCATTTTTTTTCGCTTGGCCACATCTCTTCTATATCTGTTAACGGCCGACGAATAGTAATTAATACATCAGTTTCTCCACCATCATATACTTCGGCTTCAATAACAAATTGCCGAGTGTCATCGATTGCCAGATAGTGATCAAAGTAATCACCGGCATCTTCATTTTGGGGTATAGGTTTTTGTCGATAATCGCCTTTGTGGAAATACCCACCTTCAGCGTAAATTTCCTGAATATATTTTTCAGCTGTCCAGTTTTCTAATGAAGCAGGAGTAGTTAGGCAATTTAAACGAGTATGTTCTTCACTATCAAAAACTTGTGAGAATTCATCCAGGTCGAATAATTGCTCGACGAGATCGCGTTGAATTTTTCGCGAGATGGACAAAAAAGGCTCATCACCGGTTTCGTCAACAATAAGGTAAATTGGCTCTTTGTTATCGCCGCTTAATGAGAACTCGGTGAGTTTTCGGTCTTCAAAATCATACGTGTTGACGTTACTAACTTGAAATTGCTTATTGCTAATTTCTGTTTGTGGCGTGAAATGAAATTTAATTATGTCGTTTTGATGTAAATCGCGAGGGTGGTTCAGTACGCGAACAGGTTTTTCATCTTCAGATGTGAAAAAAGATTTAAATAAACCTTTCATGC
>CAMYJG010000133.1 GCA_947258695.1 uncultured Ectothiorhodospiraceae bacterium
ATTGAAAAACATCACCGTATCGCGAACTTAAATACTTAAGTGACTCTTCAACTGTATCGAAATCTGTTAGCGCATAAACATCTTTAGCAAATTGCGCTGCCGGTAGAGGCTTCAATTCTTTCATTAGATAACTTCCCTATTCAATTTGTTCTAAAAAAAATTCAAATCCAGCTTTGTGTCCGGCTCCACATCCCATTTGCATAAACTAAAAATTGGTGATCCATTTACTTCAATCAGACTTTCTTCAGAATTTAAATCACACGTTACAACCAATGGTTTTCCACGTGATTCTGCGTTTTCTTCTTCGGTGCGTTTAACACCTGACCACATCTTGTACTCTTTGCCTTCGTAATGAACCCATATCACTTGCTGAACAACGAACTCCATTGGTAAAAATTTTGTAATTGTCCGCTCAAAAATGGGCTTAAATTCAAAACGACCATTTTCGTCCGTAATGGTTTCATCAAATCTTTTCTTTTCTTTTTTTACAGACCTGATGAGTTTGGCGCCTGACACTGGTTTACCATCAAGCTTGATAATTCCAGACATTCCAGAAAACAGGCATACCTTACCAGCATCCGTAATACCCATTGCATATACTCCTTTACTTAATAAAATAATAAATAGAAAAAAGCGTATTGATAATTTAACTTTATTATTAAACATGTAATTGTTCTGTATTATCAAAGCTTATTTTCCATACTCTTGCAGGCTTTCTATTTTTTGATTCTCCACCCGGCTTACTTGGATCTCCAGTTACAATCAGATCCCCACTTTCAAAAGCTGTGCTTATGATTGTGCCCTGCGAAAATTTAAAATTAACAATATCCTTACCTTCTGGATAATCGTTGTTGTAAATTCTCACCACGCTCTGCTTTGGTCTTGAATTATCTCCACCCATTGCAATACCAAAATGAATTTGGCCGATATAATAAACAACCACAACAGTTTCGTTGCCAGGATGAAGAAAAACTTTTGGAGGGCGCTTAAATGAATAATAAGGCTTCATTGTGAGTAAGGTTTTATTTAATGAACTTAACTCAACTTGCCAGAGGTAAGGATCAGCGTATTTTGCTTCAACTCTGTCGCCAATTACTAGAGCATAAGTATCATTAATTGGTACGACTTTTCTAATCAATTGCAACTCGGGATTTGAAAAATCACCGACTAATTTGCCTAATGAAGAGTTATCATATTTAAAAACAGAATTATCTTTAAAAACCAGAGAAGTCAGCTCAGAATTTCTTTCAAGTACATATACATTTTTCCAGGATCCTTGTCAAAAAACCTCACCCTGTCAGAAATTTCTCCATCATGCTCAAGCACTATTTCTTTTGCCGCTTGTACATCTCCAGTACCCGACTCATACTCATAAGGAAGGATGTTTTCGTTATCAGAAATTTCAGTAATGACTATGTCATCCTCGAGCACAATATAATCATCATTAAACTCGGACTTTAACAGCGTAATTTTTCCGTTAATATTAGGAAACACTATAGCAACAAATGCCAGGCTCACATTCACAATGAACCAGCCTGCTACGATAAAAACTAAAGGTTTTATAAAAGACTGAATTTCCACACTTGCCCTCCGTAGCAAGATCTTTAAAAGTTATTTTTGTTGTCTCAGTAACGACTTAAAATATTTTCCATATTTTATTGAATATGCTCGAGTATACCATCCAGCTCATCAAGACTGTTATAACTGATCACCATCTGGCCCTTGCCATTTTTGCCATGTTTGAAATGCACTTTGGCGGAGAGCTTTTCGCTGATGGTGTTTTCTAAATGCTCAATATTGGGGTCAACTGCTGCTGTGGTTGTTTTCTTTTCTGGCGGATTGAGAATTTTTCGTGCCGCCGCTTCGGTTTCACGAACCGACATGCCTTTTTTGATAACTTTTTTGGCGAGGTGTAACTGGTTGTCGGCATCTAAACTTAATAATGCACGGGCGTGGCCCATTTCGATTTCGCCTTTGTCGAGAAAAGTTTTCACTTCTTCTCGCAGATCCTGCAAGCGCAATAAATTTGACACCGACGCGCGTGAGCGACCGACCGTATCAGCACATTCCTGATGTGTTAAACCAAACTCGTCGATTAAACGCTGCAGCGCACGCGACTCTTCAATTGGGTTTAAATCTTCACGCTGGATGTTTTCAATTAATGAAACCGCGGCGGTGGTTTTATCATCGATGTCTTTAATGACGGCGGGAATTTTATCCAGCCCGGCGATTTGCGATGCACGCCAGCGACGTTCACCAGCAATGATTTCGTAACGACCGGCAGCAATACTACGAACCACGATGGGTTGCACCACACCCTGGGCGCGAATCGAGTCGGCCAGTTCCTGCAACGCTTCATCATCAAAATGCACACGAGGCTGATAGATACCACGTTGAATTAAATCGACATCGATCTCTTTTAACGCGTGTTTATTTTGCTCAACCGATTCTGTCGTAGGGTTGGTAATGTCATCGATCTTTTTCGTGCCCGCTGCACCAAGCAGTGCATCC
>CAMYJG010000134.1 GCA_947258695.1 uncultured Ectothiorhodospiraceae bacterium
GGATGTGATAAACATCCGGTGCCGGGATCCCCGACCTGCCCATACCATGTACAAACGATTATTCGCGTACAATAACGTCGGCGCTGCGTCGCTGCGGGCGCGTATATTAGGGCATGGATCATGCTCTTTCAAAGCTAGCCGCCCTGGTAAATCATCATTATTATTTGCGTCGTATGTTTCTCTCTTACGTGCAGTTTTCACATCATCATATTGAAGCAATATTTTGCCAGTAATTGCATCTAAGTATGTCACATATCCATGTATTTTTACCTTATATGCCAGTTTAGGTGACGTCTTTTTACCCGTAAAAAGAGTTTTAACAAAAATCCCTAACTCTGGCGATTTCGTTGGATACGCGGGGCCAGTCCTCTTCCTTACGATCCGCTGGTCAATATTTCTTACTGCGATATTTTTCGCATTATTACTATTAATTTGTGGAGTAACTGCAATAGTTGGTGTAGCAATACTTGCGCCGCTTACAGACTTTACTTTCATATCACGAGTTAAATGGACAATTACCTTTGCACCAAAAATTGGTAAACCCTGATATTTCTGCTTTACACGTACATGCGTCATTCCAAGTGCTTCATATTGACCCTTGTCTTTTTTTATCTTAAAAACCTTAAATTCATCTTTTGGTTGAGTGACACGATATACATCTTTATAAGACTGAAAAAAGGCTTCAACTACTGACTCTGGTTTTTGTGGCCGGGATGGTCTTACTGAAAGCGGGATCGTTTTTCCTTCGCGGGGTATTATTGCTCGTGGAGTATTTAATTCGGAGTGTACCTCAACACTTAAATTCCTAAGGTTAGGTTGACCTTTCGCAACATCTGCGCACAGGCTTAAGGGTATAACAAGAAGTATTATACGCGCAAAGATATTATGAATATCTCGATTCATTTACATATCCTCCATTATTTGCCTGTGCAATATCCACGCTTACACTCCGATTTTATTGATTAATGAGATATTTTTAGGTTTTTTTTAACGCCTCTTGATCTAATAAAAAGATATAAACATGCAATTTAACACTCCACTTTAAAATATGGTTACACGGTAGAAGTAGATATACTTTTAATTACCCACCTGGTGAATACAAAGTTTTTACAATTTCTCTAGTGCCAGAACAACCTGCAGTATCTATTCTTGCGGGTTTGCCACTAAAGTATATTGAATATGCCAGTGCCTTAAGTGAAGTATTTGCACTTGCTTGAATTTCGACCCACCCATGGTTTTCTCCCGGGCATGGACCTGGTCTAGGTGAACCAGCCCATTTGATAAGGACAGTTCCACTATCATTAGAAAAAACATGTGTTATTCTAGGAACATTATATACTGCTGCACTTAGCGTAGACGAATAAAATAAAGCAGAAATCAAGAATGGTATACTTAATCTTAAATTAGTGGTTTTCATAATAGTCTCCTTTAAGTATTGCTAAATCTTTCTACATCAATATTCATAACTTAGCATATAATCACAAAATATCTTTTTAAATATTTATATTGCGTTTGATGCAGATCAAAAATTATTTTAGTTTGATGTCTTTCCATACACTTGATTTATTGCTCATAATAATTTTCATAGTTCACACATATTTACTGAAAGAAACTTACAAATATCAAACTAATTCATTTTAATATTTCTGAAATATATATTTTCTACTTGATAGTAAAATGTTCATTGCCCATAAAAAGTAATCTTATTATCCCAATTCACCAAATTATCCGACCGCATAATATTAAGATGATGGTCACTGTCTCTGCCGGTCCAGGCAATATAGAAGGGGGCACTTTGTGGAATCAGGGTAGTAAAGTCATCAAAGCTAATCGGCAAGACACTGCCCAGGCTTGCCAACGCTGGGGTTCTATCTGTCGTTTCACTGTTACTCACCGGCGTGCGATTGCTCCAACTGCTTCCATTCGAACTCGCCATCCAAAACATTCGATGCCGGTTACCGCGCCCTGTCCAGGTAAGATAAAGCTGATTGCCCGCCACCAATAACCGCGGGGCCTCATTACTCCGCGCCCGGTTGGGTTCGTTACGGAATGTCTTCTTCCCGCCCCAGCTGCTGCCATTACTCGATGACATGATGTTGAGATGATGGTTGCTATCGCGGCCCGTCCAGGCCACATAAAACCGACCATTGAAATACGCTAATGACGGTGTATGGTCGGTCGTTTCACTGTTACTAATCGGCGTACGGTTACTCCAGCTTGTGCCATTCGCGGTGGACATCCAGAACATCCGATGCCGACTGCCCCGGCCACTCCAGGCTAGGTAAAGTCGATTATTGGCCACTAAGAATGAAGGCGCGTCGTCACTGCGGGCTTTCGTCGACCCACTGCTGAAGGTTTTCTTATTACCCCATGTTACCCCATCGCTTGAGGACATGATGTTTAAATACTGATTAGAGTCCCGCCCTGTCCAGGCAAGATAAAACCGACCGTTGAAATACGCCAAGGCTGGGGTG
>CAMYJG010000135.1 GCA_947258695.1 uncultured Ectothiorhodospiraceae bacterium
CACTGACTTGTTATGGTCATAGTGACATGCCTAAGTCACTCGATATGAATAAGTTTGAGATGCCTGGGATGTATTTTCATCCGCTACTGGCAACCCTTATTACTGGTGCAGCTAGATTGATGCTATCAATCACAGAGAATCTAACAGTAGATGCCGGTCTTGATTGGGCGTTTTGTGATACTGACAGCATGGCATTAGCAAAACCCGATACGATGTCGAATGAAACATTTTATGAAAAGGCTGAAACTATCATCGCTTGGTTTGAATCTATCAATCCTTATGAGAAGTCAGGTTCAATTTTAAAAATAGAGGACGAGAATTACAGCCAGAGAAAACCTGAAAGGTTAGAACCTTTATATTGTCATGCCGTATCATCGAAGCGTTATGCACTGTTCAATATCAATACCGATAACAAACCAATTTTGAGAAAAGTCTCAGAGCATGGGTTAGGACATTTATTGGCACCTTATGGTGGAGAGACTAATTGGAAAAATGACCTGTGGTTAGAGATTATTCAGGCTGCTCAAGAACAACACCAGCCAAATTTTAAAAAATTAGATTTAGATAAACCTGCAATCAGCCGATACGGTGCGACGAGTCCTGTACTACTTAGGTGGTTTAAGCATTATAACCAGGATAATTCATACTCGACTCAGGTTAGACCCTTTAACTTCTTGTTATCGTTACAACCCAAACATGACCGCAAACAGCTTAAACCTGCTTCATCGTATTCTAAGAATATGGCAGAGGCTTCTGCAAAATGCTTTGATCGTCAAACAGGTGAGTCGATTAACAAGCATTATCTCAAAACTTATCATGAAGCTTTAGCTCAATATCATCTGCATCCTGAAACAAAGTTTCTAAATGGGGAATATCTAGATAAAGGAAAAACTAATCGACGGCATATTAATGTACATTCGATTCAATATATTGGTAAGGAAGCTAACAAATGGGAGGAGCAATATATATTAGGTTATGACGTTGAATCGCAGATTGAATATGGGACAACTGAAAAGAGCTTGAAAGTAATCATAGACGCGATAAAACAGCATGGGTTTAAAACAGTATCCCAAGCCTCAAAACTTTCCATCAGGCATTTGCATAATATCTATCATGAAAAGACAGCCCTTTCAAAGAAAACGAGCGAAACCTTGCTTAAAGCTGTATCTATTTTATGAGGTGGTTTATATTAAATAGGTGAAGTCCGCTTACGGCCAGAAGCGGACTTTCGGAAAATTCTAGAGCTGCTTGTTTAAACAACTAAAAGCAGGCATTCAACTGGAGTGCCTTGTATGGAAGACCCATCTCTGGCTATCTGTAAATTGATATACCAGCCAGCATCAAAATAGCCTTTTCTGAAAAATGATGCTGATAGAAGTCATGGCATGCATCTACTTTATTAATGCTGAAGCATGCTGATAACTCATTAGTTTTCATAATGACATACAACTCTTTACGTTTGGTATTTCAAGTGAATCATCTACATATCGTTTTATATTTTTTTTCTTCAAAATCACGATTTCTTTATGCAAATATTTAATCAATCCAAAAATTGTTTTTTTCTTACAATCAAATCCATAGCGAATAATTCTATCCATATCATTTGACAAGAAATTTAACTGACGGGCATATTCATCATCATATTTCGCTTTTTGTAGCTCAACCTTCTTCCCATCCCATAGTGAACGATACAAAACACCGTCTTCCATTTCTTCAGCATTGGGTACATGTATTTCACCCGCACCTTTTTTGCCAAAAAATATTGTTCTGCGGTCATTATATTTTCTTTCATGGTAATAACCCGCTTTAGCAAATAACATTTGCGGACTTTCATAACCCAAGCGACCAGTCCAGGTACTCACAGGCCCCCAGGCTTTAAAATAATACTTGCCATTTTTATCTGTTACGGTTTCTTCAACATGTAAAAGACCGGTTTGACGTCTGCCAGCTAAACCACCTTTATATAAGTTATAGTGAACAACTACTATGACACCTTCTAAGGGTTGCTTTGTCTCTTTATCGATGACTGTTCCTGATATGGGTACAGCTAAATAGGTATTAGGTATTATCCCACAACTAATTATAGCTAAAGATATTAAGACTAATGTGATGTTTTTAAACATTTTAAAATGTCCTTACATGCCATGTAATTTCCATAATCCATCTTGATTACGCACAATATATATAAAGTAAACTCTATACAGCCTCTTATAATCCCTGTTGATTGCAAGTTCACCAATGTTGCCTGTAATTTTTACTCCTTGTGGTTGTGTTTAGATTATTGAATGACCGCTTTGCAAAGTCATCTGACTTAGGATGGTGAATCGTTGAACGGCAGCTTTGGGTTGCGACTTCAACCGGTCGACGCAACACTGTATCTTTATAGCAAAAAGATGGAGTGTGATCTATGGCATATCGAACACGAATAAACTATTCGCCACAACA
>CAMYJG010000136.1 GCA_947258695.1 uncultured Ectothiorhodospiraceae bacterium
AATTTTAATTTTTTTAATATACTTACAACCAATCAATGCAACTATTACTGATATGGAACTTTTATCTAATGGCGGAATTAAAGGAAAATCAATCGCGACCCTTACTGGCAAGACTAAAAATCCGCCAACAATAGTCCAAAAGGTGGCATTCACCACTGGCATTTTTTTATAAAAAATAAGCGATATAAACGGCCACAATATTAAGGCGATGTAGGCTAAATAATTGGGCATGCGGATTTAAAGTTACAAACTAAAGATATAAGCAGGCTTCCCTGCTACCATGAAATATGGGTTCAGCAGGTTTTCTTTATTGTATTGCAGTGATTCTTTATCCAGGTTTGTTACTTGACCACCTGCTGCATTCACCACTGCATGTGCCGCGCCAGTATCCCATTCAATGGTCGAGCCGAGCCTTGGGTAAAGGTGCGCGGGCGTATCTACAATATTATCTAAAAGTTGTTTCATGTTTTTGGCTCAGTGTTTTTTTAAGAGATTGCTTCGTGTTGATCGCAATGATGGTATTTGCAGGATTCTGGTATGCACCAGAATGACGAGATTCTATTTGACGGATTGCCGCGCTGTTGCTCGCAATGACGGTAGTCGATCATACCAGGATACCTTTTGATTTTAGAATCGCAAGTACGTTGTCGACTGTTTCTTCAAGACTCACAGAGCCATCTGTATCTACAACAATTTCTGGTTTTTCTGGTTCTTCATAGGGTGAGCTAATTCCAGTAAAATGAGGAATCTCACCTGCTCTGGCTTTTTTATATAACCCCTTTACATCTCGCTCTTCACATTTTTCTATTGGGCAGCGGCAATATATTTCAATAAAATCTCCGTGTGGCACCATTGAACGTATCTTTTGCCTATCTTCTTTAAATGGTGAGATAAAGGCAGTGAGTGCGATTGTACCGGCTTCTAAAAATAACTTTACCATTTCACCAATACGTCGAATGTTTTCTTTACGATCTTCGTCGCTAAAACTAAGATCCCCACATAATCCTTGACGGACATTGTCGCCATCAAAAACAAAAGTTTTACATTTTTTTTGATGTAATTTTTCTTCTACACTATGCGCTACTGTTGACTTGCCTGAACCAGATAAACCAGTAAACCAAAGTATTGCACTTTTATGCCCGTTTAGTTTTTCACGTCGCTCACGCGTTACGGTCGCATTATGCCAAACTGTATTGCTACTCTTATCATTCATGCATTACTAACCATTTTCGCCTGAAAAAACGCCATATTTTTCTTTATCTTTGATTACTTCATCTACCAAATCAACATCAATGATTTCTGTTCCAGATGAAAACCCATAAACAAGTGCAAGATCACAAAGTATATTAATTTTTCGTGGTGTTCCATTTGCCACTTCAGCTATTCTTTTATAAGCATTATCCGTAAATAAATCTTCTTCTCTACCACCTACTTTTACTCTATGCTGAATATATTTTTTTATCTCTGTCGTTTCCAAAGGTGTCAAATAAAACTCAACTGATACTCGTTGATTAAATTGTTCTAATTCTGGCTGCATAAGCATGAGTTTTAACTGAGGCTGACCAACTAGAATAATCTGCAATAATTGATGTTTGTACACATGTATATTAGATAACATGCGTAAAGATTCTAATGCATTAATAGTTAAATTTTGTGCTTCATCAATAATCAGCACTGCTTTTTTTCCAGAAGTGAAATTTTTTATAAGAAAGTTTTGAAACTGTGTATGCATTGCTATATCTGACATCCCCTCATATGGAAGACTGAAAGACATCATAACCCATTGCATGATGTCCTCCATTTGTGGGGGAGTATTGTAAAGTATGCCTACCGTGAGTTCAGATTTATAATTATTAATTAAGTGATGCACAAGTGTTGTTTTGCCACAACCTATATCACCGCAAATCACAGTATAGCCGGCATGATTTTGAATACTGTATTCCAACATTGTATAAGCAAGATTATGCCGCTTACTTAAAAACAAGTATTCAGGGTCAGGCTGTATTGAGAATGGTTTCTCAGTTAATCCGTAATAACTTTCGTACATTATAGTTTTTCCAATGTTGCTCTTATTTCTTTTTCTTTTGCAAAGCTTTTATCACCAGCAATTTCTAATGCTTTTTCTAAAGATTCTTTCGCCATTGTTTTATTTTGTTTTGCTAAATACGTCATTCCCAAATGGTAATGAAAATCGGGGATACTTGGTAATTGCGTAATTGCACTCTCTAATAGTGAAATTGCATCTGTATATTTCCCTACTCGATAACTTGCCCAGCCAAAGGTATCTTTGAATTGTGGAACTTCAGAATGCTTAAAGCGTTGTGACAAATTATAGGCCTTATTTAAGCTTGCTTTATCTGTTCTATATTCTGTTAGTAAACTGGCTAAATTATTTGCCACAATATTTGAATCTGATTTTACTTTAAG
>CAMYJG010000137.1 GCA_947258695.1 uncultured Ectothiorhodospiraceae bacterium
ATATGTAAGTATGGCTCTGAAGATCAGTCAATATAACGGTCACATTTGGATTTTTAACATAGCGTGAGAGTCTCTTTTTAATATCGGCCGCAACCTGCTCAGGCGTCAAACCACCTGCCTGGACATCTCCAATCAATGGCATGGAAATTTTACCATCGGGGCGAACTGGCATTTCCAGAGTTAACGCATCATTGCCCCATACACTAACGTTTACTTTGTCATCAACACCAATGGTGTATGGTGTACTTTGTAATTGTCCCCGTTGAACTTCATTCGCTTCATCTACTAGTGCTTGCTCATCTTGAACTGTTACTGACGAACAGGCAGACAAAAATAAACTCGCCAAAATAAAGACCGCTGTCTGTATACGATGGAACAACATATTTTCTCCCTTACATTCTTTAATCTATTTTATCGTTTAAAGTCTTAAATCCTGATTACACTTCATAACTAATATATTATTTCACGACCTTCTGGTCGTTCAATCAAATCCCACTAATTCTGAAATAAACATCTATGTTGAATTTTACTATGTATCGATTCATAAACCTATGGCGAAATTATTACCGACAGAAGTCAACATGCTATTGTCTAGCAAACCTCAAGTGTTATTTAAGTTGTTATTATAACTTGTTGTTATTTAAGTGAATAGCATGTTTATTCCTAAAAAAACCAGCTATTAACCTCAAATATTATAAGGTATCTTTAGGGGGATAAGGTATTATACCTAAAAAATATAAGATAAATGTAAATAATGATTAAATCTTTTTGATTAGAAGCTCTGTCGTAATAGTAGCGACTGTATATCTACCTTGCTCCCCTCCCGAAAAGGACAACTTCTGCGGTCTGAAGTAGAATTAAAATATCCAGTAAAATGCTGTGATTTTTAACGAAATAAAGATCATATTGGAGCTTTTCAAGAGCATCTTGCTCTGATGAACCGTAGGGGTATAACAATTGTGCCCAGCCAGTTATACCCGGACGAACCCGGTGGCGCTCAGAATAATACGGAATCTTCTCTGACAGCATAACTACAAATTCAGGTCGTTCTGGTCGCGGGCCGACAAAACTCATATCGCCACGAAATACGTTCAGGATCTGAGGTAATTCATCAATACGGGTTTTACGTATAAATTTTCCCACAAGCGTCACTCGTGAATCATTTTTTGTGGCCCACTGTGCTTTACCAGAAGCCTCTGCATTCACGATCATGCTTCTGAATTTTAAAACCTGAAATGGGCGGCCATCCAGCCCAACTCTTACCTGCCTAAACAGGATAGGGACATTAAGCTTACAGCGGCCTTCGATAAAAATAGCCATCGCTGCCAACATCATAAATGGCCAGGTAATTGATAAAAGGAACAGGCTGGCAACAATATCAAATACTCTTTTGATAAACTCTCTACCTGCACCATGATGAAAACCCTGCGAAAATAGAAACCAGCTTGGATGAACCTGATCAAGTCTAATTTTACCGGTTTCCCGCTCAAAGAATGTCGCTACATCAATAATATCAATACCGCGCATTTTACAATCCAGTAATTCATGCATCGGTATGCCTTTACGTCTGTCATCGACAGCCAAAACAATTTCATCGATATCGTGTTTTTCGATATAGTCGACTAACGGTACGTTTAAGTTGATAACTTTATTACCTTCTATTAGGTCCTCTTCGCCTCTCAGGTGAACATATCCTAGTATGGTAAAACCAAATTGATCTGAACGCCGCCTCAGTTCAGTAATAGCAGCAGCTCTTTTACCTGTACCTAAAACAATAATTCTTTTTTTAAATATGCTTGGATCTGACTTATAAATAACCATTCTGAGACTGACTATCAACAAGAATGAACCGCCGATAGCAATTGCCAAAATCCCTCGTCCGAGCACGGTATCTGGTAATAAATAAAAGATAAGAGAAAGGGCAACCGTCCCAAGTAGCATGGCAGTTGTTAATCTAAGAACAAAACCAAATGAACCATCGCGAAGACGAGTCTGATAAAGCCCGGATGAAATCATCGCTAAAAGCATGATGACCATATAGATTATCGCTTCGATCCATTGATCGCTGAGTACGCCGGGCAGGTTCTCAAGCGGCTCTTCGAAACGAAGCATGACACCAAGTATGACGCTTAAAAATAGAATAAGGCCTTCAATACTCCCCAAGAGTACAAAAGGAACTCGTATATAATGATTAAAAACTCGAAATGTGCTCAAAATTTAAACTCTTACATTTAGTTCTTTATAGGATTAGAATCGATATTAGTCTATTGGTTTTATTCTGCGGTAAACTAAATATAATATCTTAATGATTTTTAAGCCAAAATAATATAATTTTAGCCACCATCACTTATTATAACTTATTGATTCATCAACTTGGAAATATCATGGCAGAAGACACTAA
>CAMYJG010000138.1 GCA_947258695.1 uncultured Ectothiorhodospiraceae bacterium
AGAACAACTTGTGAACTCTTACCTTCTTTTCACTTGTTCCAAATAACAATGCCCCCTGCACTACCTGGTCTTGTAATAACTCCCGAAATAATACATTAGTGTTCCATATAGCGGTTTTATCCAAATACTTCATCTTGATTATGCAGCACATTATCTACTCCTTGATTTATATTACATAACAGGTTCATGTTTAAACCCGAAACCTACCAGTCACCAGGCAAGGCTGGTCAGTTCTTGGACAACCACAGCGGGATAAACAATCCATCTACTCCCGTAATAAGTCCGCCATTTTCCGTTGTACTGTGAAAATGCTCTAGGTAAATCGTAAGTAGTCAATAGCAGCAGGCGAATAGCAATGTCTAGCCAGCCTACATCACCAGTTAAAGTAATATTATCAGTATCAGTAATATCGAAATTTTTGAATAAAATCTGATCGACAGACATCCCTAATCCGACATCAAAAAATTATCCAAAATCGTGATCCTGAGTGGTCCTGAAAAACGGCCCCCGTTATTGTCGAGGTTGTAGTATCTATGATTTTGTAAAGCAATTCCGAATATTGCAATTAAACTATATGAATACACAACTGGCCCTGTCAAGCGAATAAATACAAATACCCTGGATTAACGTTGATGTTAAGACTTGAGTTAAATCCTATATTATTCACTGCTAAACAAACCCATTAAAACGTAAAGTTATTATAGATAATGTTAGCCTGGCACAGTTACGTATGTGTTTGTCCCTACTCAACTAGAAGATTCATCTGCTTGTGGAGGATTAGATAGTCAGTTTGATAAGCATCCATATAGATTATACCACTGAAAGCGATAGATTATATTTTATGTCTATCTTTAATATTACGTAAAAATATTTGACAAGAGCTAAGGCAGAACAAGATTTGTACAGGAAAAACTATTAACCAGGCACCAGAAATCAGTCACTCCCTACAAATCCTTAATTTCCGACCTTCTAAAAGCGTAAACAATACCGCCCAATAAGCCATAGGCCATAAACTGAAAAAAACTTAGCCATGCGTAAGCAATTGCTTGTTCAGCACTGAGTCCATACGTACTTAAAAACATGATAAAGGCACCCTCCCTGAGTCCAATGCCATTAATAGAGACTGGAATAAGTAATATAAAGCTTACTAACGGAATTATTATAAAGTAATGTAAAAATGGGATAGAAAAACCCATACCAATAGCAAGAATATAATAAAAAACTATTACATTTAACTGTAGTAAAATAGATAATAATAATGCGCCTGAAAGTGCTTTATGATGCCCCCTATAAGATGTTACAACACTGATAATGTACTCAGTTTTTTCTTTTATTTTTTTTGGTATAAAAGACTTTATAGCCTTGAATAGCCTTGAATCATGCACAGTAGTTGTAAATACCCACAGCAAAGCCAGTAGTAGAAATATAGCTCCTCCGATGACCCAATATTGTAGACCTGGCATCTTGGTAACTAAATGATCAACGAACAATAAAGCTATTGCTGCAAATAATATAAGTATTACAGAGCCGACAAGGCGGTCTACAGCTATAACTACGACTGCCTCTGATTTTGTTGCCCCGATACGCCATGAATCATAAATTCTAATAGCATCGCTACCTATCGTGGATGGTAAAAACTGGGTAAAGAAACAACCAACCATCCAGGATTTAAATAAATACTTTAATGGAGCTATTACACCTTGTGTTTTCAGTAAAATCTTCCAGCGAGTAGATGTCAGATATGAACCTACAAATTGAAGCATTAATGCCAGTAAAAGATATTCTAATTTAACATTTTCTAAATTAGAAAAAACATCATCTATATTGACATTACTTAGAAGTATTGTAATTAACAGCGCTGAAATAACAGCCTTAACAATAAACTTACCCTTGCGTTTTACAATAGACATATGTGTATTTTTTCAGTTTGATAAGTCATCAATAATTCTAGTGCGCACATACTTAGGCTTTATTCAGAAATCGCAAAAATATCTATAGAATACCACCAATAAACTGTAACAAATTATACGCATACATTTCTTATGTAACAGTTTATGTCTATTCAGTTCTTTTCTTTATCAATTTTGCGGGGACTCCACCAACGATTGAATATTCAGAAACATTTTTTGTAACAACGGCTCCTGCTGCTGCAATTGAACCTCGCGAAACTCTTACGCCATCAATAACGGACACATTTGCACCTAACCAACAACCATCCTCAATTGTTATTCCACCCCTCAAATCATAGCCTTGCTTTGAAATTGGAATATCAAGACGATCAAATTTATATATCGTCCCTCCCAGATAAGAATACGGCCCAAACAT
>CAMYJG010000139.1:0-1481 GCA_947258695.1 uncultured Ectothiorhodospiraceae bacterium
GGTATACTGGCATAAATCAGACATGAAATGGCATAGTTACAATCCTATGCCAGAAGTTAAAACATTAGAAGAGTTTTTATCACTTTTAGAAGAAGATACAAATTGTTGTTTTTATGGTTAAAAAGCACATAACAAGTAAATTAAGTCGTGTGCGAAAAGCACGCACACTCGGACCGGCCAAAAAGCGGCCGGCCGCTTATTAAAACGTTAGCTGCATATGAAAATTATCACTTGGAATTGCAATGGTGCTTTAAGAAACAAACTATCCGAATTAGAAGATCAAAATGCAGACATATTAATAATTCAAGAATGTGAAGACCCTAGCCGATCCACGCAAGCATACAAAGTATGGGCGGGTGATCACCTCTGGGTTGGCGAAACAAAAAATAAAGGAATTGGAGTATTTGCGAAAAAAGGGAATAGAATATCCAAGTTAAATTGGAATGGAAATTTTTCAATATCGGGTCTTAATAGCGCCAGTTTAAGTGTAAAATGGGAAACAGAAGGCTTAAGGCTTTTTTTACCATTCATTATAAACAATGAAATTAAAGTACTCGGCGTATGGACAAAGGGCTCTGATAATGAAGCATTCGGTTATATGGGGCAATTTTGGAAATACTTACAAATTCATGGAAATGAAATAGGAAATGGAAAGCAAATTATTGTTGGTGACTTTAATAGTAACAAAAAATGGGATAAGCCTGACAGATGGTGGAGCCATTCTGATGTTATAAACGAGCTTAAAGTTCTTGGGCTTGAAAGCCTATACCACTTGAAGCTTAGAGAAGAACAAGGAGATGAAAGTCAGCCCACATTCTATTTGCATCGAAACATAGAAAAACCTTACCATATTGACTACGTTTTTGTTTCAAAAGAGTACATCAATAGCAATATCGAAATTGGAAAAAAAGAAAAATGGTTATCATCAAGCGATCATTTGCCACTAATAATGGAAACAAGCAGCTAACAAACGCTTCAAAATGGACTGGCGTAAACATCGCTCCTATCGTCGCAATGTTCACGCCAGCCATTTAAGCGAACGTTAGCGGTAATAAAAACAAAAGTAATTATGCTGATAAAATATCATTAATCATTTTTAGTCGGTAACAAATCCAGGCCGCCTGATGGCGGTGAAAGTAACAAGGAAGCCATCGTCACAACTGCCTATATCCCCTAAGCGGCTGATGCCGTGGAATAAAATAGGTGATTTAAACAGGGAGAGTATTTTGGTAAGCTCTAATAAATTAACAATAATAATGTTCAGCGCTAACAAGCGCTTCAAGCTGACCCACTGGGACGTAGCACCTCTTAAAAATATGAGTGCAGTAACAACAATAAATATTCAGCTTCCCCTGCAATTTGCCGTGGGCAGCTTAAGTAAACGTTAGGTCGCAATAGTCATAATTAAAGCAATAAAGTAATATGAACATATTCAATATAGGCGAAAAAGTTAAAGTCTCATCAAAAGGTGGCTGGAAAAA
>CAMYJG010000139.1:1641-3948 GCA_947258695.1 uncultured Ectothiorhodospiraceae bacterium
ACGACGCGGCGCCGTTTAACTAAGCGTTATAAGCTCTAAAGGGGGAAATACATGAGGCCACATAAAGAGCTTTCAGAGAAGCTCAACAAAATAAAAAATGGAATTACGGCTGGGTTTGTAAGATCTCCATTGAACTCAAATGAGTATAATGACGAAATCAAAACTCTTTTGAACAACATTACTAATTACCTGGATAATCATCAGGGCAAACCTGAAGATATTAAAAATCAAACCGATAATAACACGCGATTATGGACAGAGAGCCTGAGCAGAATCAGATCTCAATATTCTTCTTTATACAGTGCATACACACGATTAATTGACGAAGAAAAAATAATTAACCGAATAGAAACACGCGCACACTTAAGAGCTTTACTGTTTCGGTTTCTTACTACTTTAGCTATCGGCACAGGTGTTATGCTCACCTATTACTTCGCCCATATATGGGGAATACCCATGCCTTTATCTAGGAGCTTAGTTAGTGGCTTATAACAAGAACTTCAAGCTGACACACTGGGACGCAGGGCTTTTTGGCATGGTGAGTTCATTAACAACAAATTATTTTTTAACTCACCCGGCAACTTGCCGCGGTCAGCTTAAGTAAACGTTATGTCTCGGGGAGAATATGAATCTCGAAGAAGCTAAAGTCATAATTATGAATGAATGTGGTGAGGGGTGGATAGGTTTAGTCAATCAAATTTATGAAAGAATTCCAGAAGGAGTCGTAATAACTGAAATATTTCAAAAGTATGGTAAATTGGTTACTAGATTTGAACCCGACGCTAAAGAGTACGAGCCATTTCAATTATTTCTCAACGATATTGAGTTTAGGAGTGAGACGATGTGCGAAAAGTGCGGTGGCGACGCAAGTCTTTATGCCATTGAGGGATGGACTTATACTAGGTGTGCGTTACATTCAGAGGATGGCATTGACCTTAACAACCTTCCAAAGGATACATAACAATAAAATAAACTCGGACATTTTCTTCAGTGGGCCAAAATCGCCCACTGAAGAAAATACCGGTTATTAGTACGTTAGCATTGAAAAAAATACTTATGGAAATAAGACGAATAATACTAGGGGCTTTTGGATACGTATTTGAATACAAAATTGCGTTTGCCAAAGCTCTATTAATCCCGATTCTAATTTTATTAGCGCTTGGCGCTATCCCGTTTAAGGAACCGGGAGCAGCACTGCTAATATTGCTGATAATCATATCCATATTTATATACAGCGTTCTCGCAATTACCACCCATAGAATTATTTTACTTGGGCCGGAATCTGTCTCAGAGTTTGGTGTTTATTTACCCAGAAAGCGAGAACTTTCTTTTATCTTATATTCAATAGGCATTGGACTATGCGTGATACCTTTTGGTCTTCTTGCGCTAATACCAGCCATTGGATGGCTAATCGCATTGGCAAGCATCATTTATATTCTAGCTAGGCTCTCTCTTGTGTTACCTGCAATAGCAACGGACAAGAAATGGTCATTTTTAGATTCATGGAAAGCAACCAAAAATCATCAAATCCTGATGATGGTAGTAGTAGCAATCTTCCCATTTGTTATTAGTATTCCAGAGATGCTACTGAGTCACGTCCCGCATATAGACCTACTGGTTAATTTTTTATCTGCGGTCACGATGGTGTTTGTTGTTGCTGCATTATCAGTAGCTTTTCAGGTAATAACAGAGAAAGCTAACAAACGTTTCAACAAGGACGCGCCTTGACGGCGCGCCTGTTAAACTAAACGTTGAGGCTGTAGAAAAACCTAATAAGCACGGAAAAACTTTGCTAAACTAACTCCTCGTCACAGGGAGTCGACTGTCATGCCTAACTTTATTCCTTATGATCCCAACCAAAGCAAAATGGTAGTGATTAACTATTCAGATCAATTACAAGCCGGGACGTTCGAGTTTGCGATCAATCACATCATCGATCACAAGTTAGACTTAACGGTCTTTCATCCACGCTATCAAAATGATACAGGCGGTAGACCGGCCTATGACCCGGCTATACTTTTAAAGATCATCTTGTTTGCCTACTCCAAAGGCATTACCTCCAGCCGCGAGATTGAATGGTGTTGCGAGACCAACATCCTGTTCAAAGCCTTGTCGTGTGATACCGTGCCACACTTCACGACCATCGCCAGTTTTGTCAGCGGTCGGGGTGAAGAGATCGAGGCGTTGTTTGAACAGGTTCTGTTGATCTGTGATGAGCAAGGGTTATTAGGCAAGGAACTGTTTGCGCTGGATGGTTGTAAGATGTCCAGCAATGCCGCCAAGGAGTGGTCTGGTACATTTAGAGAG
>CAMYJG010000140.1 GCA_947258695.1 uncultured Ectothiorhodospiraceae bacterium
AGAAAGTCACCTAAGATAAACAACCCATCCCACCTGTACTATTAAGTAAAAATTCACCGCTACTGGCTTGATTGATTAGCTCTGGAATTACTCCAGACAAACCATCAATTGCGGTACTGAAACTCAGCCCAGCATTAGAGGCAAATTCAGAGATTTTTTCTTCACCAAAAACCTCTTTAACCTGATCGCCAGGAATCGGATTGTTTTCACCTTCACCCACCCAAGAGGTCACTAAGGATGGTACTCCACTGGATTGGAATTTCGTAACTAAGCCGATAAGATCAATATTTCCATCATTGCCTGAAAGTAATCTAGTCAATGCCGGAACAATATTGCTTGCATTTCCCTCTCCGTCAGTTTTCAGTAAAAATGTATTTCCAGCAAATTCGATAATATTCATTGTTAGACTCCTTGTTTAGTCTTTAGAGTTTTTTCCTAGCGTTTCAAGGTTTCGATAAAAAGACGTTTTACATAGGCTCAACGGATAAGAAAAAAATAGCAAAAAGTGCATAACACGAAGGATGTTGTATTCGAAATATCACTTTATCACCACCAAAATTAGAATCAAACTCTAGCAAATAATATAGATATTTGGGAAGGTAAAATTAGCCATTTAATTGAAATTTTACATATTTTTACAATTCTATACCCGTAACGAATCATTTTTAGGTGTTTAGAGTGCTTAAATTTTTGTTCATGGGTGTGTTAAAAAATGTCTGCATAGCCAGCTCTATGGAGGGATTTTTTAACACACCCATGGGCGAAAGGGTGAGTACTAAAAAGGCCTAAAAATGGTTCGTTACGGGTATAGATATGTGATAACTTCCCATATCCTAAACAACCGCCCAACAAAGCTGAGCGGTTGTTTCACATCAAAGGAAAAATTTAAGCCATTTTGCGGCGGGTAAACAACATACCAAGCAAACCAATACCCAAGTTAGCGACCCATATCTGCCCCTGGCTTGCTGTATTCAGATCTCTGCAGGTCACGTTAGTATTATTGCCTATTGCTTCAGCATTCAGATACCGGCCACCCCAACCATTTTTTATTCGATATTCTTCACCTGTTACATGCTCAAAAGTCCATTGCCTGGAGGTCTGTCCTGATGAGAAAGAATCCAAGCTTAGAATCCAGGACATCCATAATAATTTGACCAACAAATGATCATTTGCTAAGCTTTGGTTAATGGACAAAGATCAATAACAAAAACACTTACCCATAAAAAGCAGAGATTTCCTACGTGACCAGCGCCAGGCATTGCTCGATCGATTTAGCATCCACACCCTATTACCATATTGTGAGTCGATGCGCACAAAGTTCCTTCCTGTGTGGGGAAGATCCCTTGACTGGAAAGAACTTTGATCATCGAAAACAATGGCTAGTGGATCACATCAAAACCCTGGGCGAGATCTTCAGTATTGATGTTTGCGCCTATAGTGCGATGTCAAATCATTATCACCTAATATTACATGTGGATCTGGCGCCAACTAAACAATGGACGGATCGAGAAGTCATTGAGCGGTGGGCAAACTTATTTCCTAAAAGTATAGCGGCTTCCGCAGTCGCTGGCCAGTCATTAACCCCCGCCCAGAGAAATGCTATTGATTTACAAGTGGATACCTGGCGAGAGCGGTTAAGTGATATCAGCTGGTTCATGCGTTGTATCAACGAACCCTTAGCTCGTTTGGCCAATCAAGAAGACGGTTGTACCGGCCGTTTCTGGGAGGGACGATTTAAAAGCCAAGCTTTGTTGGATGAAGGGGCCTTGTTCACTTGCATGGCCTATGTGGATCTTAATCCCATTCGGGCAGGGATTTGCCAAACCTTGGAAGACTCTGATTTTACCTCGATTCAAGCACGTATCGAAGCTTACCAACAAAATCAAAAGAATAAACACCAAGAAAAATCACTGGACACCACCGATCAATACCCCAATCAACCCAGTCAGTTATTGCCCTTTGATGCCTATCTCAGACAAGAGCCAAGCCAAACCACGCTACCGATGAATTTCACCGATTATCTCACATTAGTGGAATGGACCGGCCAGGCCATTCGAGACGATAAAAAAGGTGCCATTCCCGCTCATATTACGCCGATCTTACAACGCCTAGACATCGATCAAGCGCAATGGTTGGTGAGTGTAAAATATTTTCATTCGCGTTTTTATCGCATGATTGGCAAATTAAGTTGTTTGCAACAGGCTTGTCGTCATATGGGTCAATCCTGGTTGAAAGGGTTGGGAGCGGTGAAGGCGTTGTATGTGGATCCGGTCAAATAAAGCGCTGT
>CAMYJG010000141.1 GCA_947258695.1 uncultured Ectothiorhodospiraceae bacterium
TTAAATGATGTCCTGTGAATAAAATGTTTTGACTGCAAAAGGCGAACCCATGTTGTTCGGCCTAGGTTATTCAACCCATGTTATTCGTAGTTTTGTTCATCGAAGTGTTAGTAAGCAGGTAGTTGCTTGTCCATACACCTTAGAATGCAGCGTTCTCTGATCTGCAGTGTATTTAAATTCGGTATATGAAGTTAGTATATAATTTAATGTAAATATTTCCAGGCAGTAAAACATTATGAGAAAGAAAACCGTTATATTTTACCTTGTTGGGTTTTTGGGCGTTTTAATTTTGCTGTCAGGGTGCGGTGCTACGCCAGAAAATCCCCAGCAATCGGCGACAAATGAAAAAGCAGTTGGCAGTGAGCAGCAAGATGCTGTGATGGAGGAAAAATCAACGCCTCCTGTGGCTGATACCGAAGTTATTCAAGAGAAAACAACCCCTGAAGAGAAACCCCCTCAACAAGCCGACAGTGAGCAAGCCGTTGTGGTTGTTCCCGATACCTCCGATAAGGCACAAGAACTTACACTGGAACCTATTCCTGAGGAAAAAGTCGAAATTACTACTGACTCTGATCCTGTCGCGGAAGATAAAAAAACCACCGACGAAGTGCCGGTTTCAAGGGGGGCAAATCATTTTGTGATTACCGCCCAACCCAAAGACGCAGCGCATCCTTTTTTTGGTAAAGGTCATCCGTATGGGTTTTCGGTTAACAATGTGCCTGGAAAGGAAGTCGTGTTAGAGCGTGGAAAGGCTTATGATATCGATGTTTTTAGTGATCCTAAACATGACGTGTATATATCAACAAAAGAAATTGGGTGGGGTAGCACGCCGTGGGTAGAGGGCGTTGAAGGGATGTATACCTATAAAGGCACCATAAAATTCACGCCCCCGTCTAACACGCCTGACAAGTTGTATTATTCCTGTCGTAATCACCCCTACATGGGTGGCACTATGCACATCGTTAACCCTGGTCAATCAGTAGCATTAAAACAGTCTTCATCGCTACCTGCCAAATCTACTAAGTCAGCTGATAAATCGGCAGCACAGGTAACCGCCGCAGCTGTAAAGCAAAAACTCATGTATGCGGAAATGCTGATTCAGTCAAAATCACGGCAAGGAGGTGATGGGAATAAGCAAGCGCAGGTGCTGCAAAATGATGCTAAAAAACACTTGGAACAAGCAAAGAAAAAACTGGATGCTGGCGCGAATGCTGAGGCCTTAGCCCTTGCGGAGAAAGCCGTTGCATCTGTAAAACAGTCCTCAAAGCTAGTGCCGAATAAAAGCCAAATTCAACTCATGAAGTCGCGGTATAAAGAATTATTAACCTCGGTGTTGGATTTTGAAGCGTCGCATAAAGACAATTATGACCGGATTATTAAAAAGGGGAAGGGAAACGCAGTTGATTATGATAAAAAGGAGGTTAAACGGCTAAAAGAGTCAGCTGCCCAGTCAGCTGAAAAAGGTGATTACGCCAAAGCCAATAAAAATCTTGAACAAGCCCAGCATATGGTTACCTTGGCGGTACATCAAATGCTAAATGACCAAACCATTGTTTACGATCTTAATTTTGAAAGCGCCGAAGAAGAGTACGAATACGAAGCAAAACGGTTTACCGGTTATGAAGAACTCATCCCTGTTGCCATTGAGGCTAAAAAACCGGCCCCTGGCTCGATTAAGTTAATGGAATCCTTTCTCAAGAAAGGCCGGGATTTGCGCGATCGAGCAGTGAAAAAAGCGAAAGATGGTGAATTTCCCACCGCTATTGCGATGATGCAGGATGCAACTAAAAGTGTGCGGCGCGCTTTGCGTATGGTTGGTGTAATGCAGTGATGCGCCTTAGAGCAAGTGGCTTAGTTAGTAACAAACCTTGGTTGGTGAATTGAAGTTGTTAAGCTATATGTTATTCAATACGCCGTAAACCAACATAAGGAACATTTATGTTGCGAAGTGAACTGTATAAACAACAAATGAGTGTAATAAAAGCAAGAGCAAAAATACTACCTTTATCGGTTGCAGTGCTAATTGTATTTTGTGCTATGGTAACAGCGGTGTTGGCCGAAGAAGGCGGTGGACATTTCCAATTGCATGGTGATGTGGTCCCGATTGAAAAAGACGGTATACATGATCCCACTAATGATGCGGTAAAAACCTTGCAACCACCGGCAACTGCAATGAAGGAATTCCCGCGTGATGCCCGTGGTATCATTAATTGGGTGGAGACACTGGACCGGGAATTAATTAAACCTCGCACGGGTTTGACC
>CAMYJG010000142.1 GCA_947258695.1 uncultured Ectothiorhodospiraceae bacterium
TCTTCACAACATGCATGTAAAACAGAAAACAATCTGTGTGGGCAATGTATTTTATACGTTGGTGGCCGAAATCGTCAATGTGCACATTTTCGTACCGTCGTAGAACAACAAAATGGACAGTTCATGCATCATGATGGCGGTCTGAGTGATGGTCATGTACGTTTAGGCTCGTTACTACCAAAGGTCGATGCAGTATTTTGTCCATTGGATTGTATTAGCCACGAAGCAGTTAATAAAATCAAAAAATATTGCAAACAACACAGCAAAAAACTCGTATGGTTACCGCGTTCTAGCCTGGCTGCATTTATGCATGGCTTATCTGAGGTGTCTCATGCTGTACACGAATAGTGTTGACCACGTTAGAGTGAAAGCTTAATAGAGAGTGAGTCACAATTTCACCCTTGTTTAGAGTGGTCAGATGTGATTTTTTTATAATGAGTCGCTACCTTGGATCGGTTGCCACAGGTGTCCATACTACACCAGCGTCGTTGGCGGCTACGTGAGGTGTCAACAAATAACAGAATACATTCAGAATTCGAGCAGCGCTTTAGATACTTGACTTGTGGTGAACTGAGTAAGCTAGCCCCGGCGTAAGCAATACGAGCTAATAACATCGTCGTCGTCAGCGATGCCTGGGCAGGCTCCAGGCTAAATTCTTTGTCGCTTTCGTGTAATACCTGTTTTGATGGATAATGTGCTAAATACTTGTTGATAACGGTAATAGCACTACGTTGGCCTGTTGTGCCGGCTATTTTATGATTGAGGGTATTTTTTAACGCCGCACGTAATTCCAGGGCGTCTGTAAAGTCTGCGGTGCTTGGTCGTTTAATATCTTCAGTCAGATTCGCATCCTTAATCCATTGCGCCAAATCAGATTTATTATTTAATAAATCGACATTCTCTCCATTCAATATTATTTCAGTATTAGTGAAATCAACAGCAAGATTGTTGCCAATAAATAAGAAGGGTGAATGACTTTTTTTCATGCTAACCACTATAAAATGTATTGACAGGTTAGTCAACTAGCTATAGCATTCTAACCGTTATTATTAATAATAACGGTTATATTAATTATGTAGAAGTGATATGTACGCTTAATATGAATAGAAAGTCATTGATATCAGGAGATAAATTAATGAAAAACATTAAAAGGAAAATTTTAACTGCTATTTCAGCAGTTGCCTGGGTGGTATCGAGTCAGGTCAGTGTGGCTGACAATAGTGTGGTGCGATACGGCATTGAAAAAGTCGGTGATCTTGAGGTTTTTTATCGAGAAGCGGGTGATCCGTCTAAACCTGCGATTGTTTTATTACATGGTTTTCCTTCCTCGTCGCATATGTATCGCGAAGTATTGAGAGGCCTGGCAGACGAATATTATTTAATTGCCCCCGACTATCCTGGTTTTGGCGATAGTAGTTATCCTGCGATAAAAGATTTTAAATACAGCTTCGATAATATAGCTGCGGTGATGAATCGCTTTCTTGAGCAACGAGATCTCAAGCGTTATTCCTTGATGATACAGGATTATGGTGCACCCATCGGGTATCGTATTGCTGTTGCACATCCAGATCGAGTGCAAAGTATTATTACGCAAAATGGTAATGCCTATGAGGAAGGCATCAGTCCAGCAGGCTGGGGTCCAGTGTTGGAGTATTGGAAAAATAAAACACCTGAATTGGAAAAAACGATTATCGAAAACGTATTTTCTCTGCAAGCCATGAAATGGCAATATACGCATGGTACACGCCAGCCAGAAACTATTTTACCCGATAACTGGAACCTGGATTATGCCAAGATCTCACGTCCGGGGCAGCACCGAGTTCAATTGGATTTATTCTATGATTATCAAAATAATCTCAAACTTTACCCTGAGTGGCAAAAGTACCTACGCAAGCATCAACCTCCCGTATTGGTTGTGTGGGGTAAGAACGATGCCTTTTTTCCAGAGTCCGGCGCGCAAGGATATAAAAAAGGTGTAAAAGACCTGGATTACAATATTCTCGACACCGGTCACTTTGCGCTAGAGGAAGTGAATGCCATCATTATAAAAAAGATCAGGAATTTTCTGAGAAAAAGAAACATAAAATAAAATAATATTAAGTGTCATTGTCGGAGTCGATAATAAAGTTTTACAAGATTACGATTGCCATGTAGTGGCGACTCCGGCACTGACTTTTTTTGTAAGAGGGAAAAGTGATAGGTAGGGTATTTACTTTAGGTGAGATAC
>CAMYJG010000143.1 GCA_947258695.1 uncultured Ectothiorhodospiraceae bacterium
CTCGTAATAGGCTTTACCCAGGTAACTACGAATCAGGGCAGTATTTGGATCAAGACTTGCCGCGTATTCAATTTCACGTCGACCTTGTTCGAGATTTCCCTGGCGAATTTGCACTAGACCTAAGCCAAGATGAGCTAATGGATTAGCTTGATCTAATTCAATAGCTTTATTAAAACTCATTACAGCTTGAGTTATATCTAATTGTGATAAGTGTGCAAAACCTAAAACCGTTTGGGTCTTAGCCAGGTTTGTATTTAGATTTACTGCTTGTTTAGCACTATCCAGTGATTTATCTAAATCACCTAACATTAAGTATACTTCGGACATACGCGCTTGAATCAGAGCAGTCGGTTTTGATAGTTGCAGCAGTGGTTGCAATGCAGCTTGAATATTAAAGTTAGCCTGTTGTACGTACGACAGTGCCAATGTAGCACTAACATTTTGCTCATTAGCTTCATATGCTTGTGATGCAAATGTTAAAGCCTTTGCTTTATCATTATTAACTAAAGCAACAATAGATTTTAAAGCTAAAACATCAGGGTTATCAGCAGCAAGTTTATTTAAATCTGCTAACGCGTCTTTTACTCTACCAATAGACAGCTTATTCGCTGTATTATTAATAGCACGTGAAGTGCCAGACGAAGAACTATCTATAATTCGTGGATAATACAATGCCCATCGTACCGCATCTCTTGGAGTCAGATTTACATTAAGAACCGGCGCCTGCCCTTTCTTAGCGGTGGCAATCTCATTTTTAGTTAATAAAACTTCACCCTGGTTATTACTTACTCGTACTTTACCTTCTAAAACTGTCACCTGGCTTTGCGTATTGTTTGCTGCTACAACAAACTCAGTACCTTCAACTGCTGCATTTACAAATGGTGTAACCACTTTAAAAGCTTGTTTTACCCGACTAATAAAATGCGCTATACCTTCTGAAAGGCTAATTTGTGAAGCACTGTTGGCAGAGAGATTTGTAAAAGTAATAGTACTGTTTTGATCAAGCCGTAAAACTGTGTCATTAGTAAGTATCAGCGCTGCACGGCTAGCAGATTTCACACGAACGAGATCATTGGCACAAAATGTGTCACCTCGCTTCACTGGCAACCATCGTTTTCCTTGATCTGAAGGCGTATTAGACGCGCGCAACTCAACAGTACCCTGGATTGAAACGGCTTTTGCCACCCAATCCGGACACTGTTCTGCATTCGCTGTAGCAGAAAACAGAGCTACTGATACCAGGAGTATTCTCCAATAACGCATATCTACACCCTACGAGTTAGACTATTGGCATCCTTATAATGCCGCTCCTTGTCAGTTTATCCTGTATAAAAATTATACATTTGATAAAAAGCGCACTTACAATGCTCAAGTCTATATACTATACAAATTCATGACATGAAGGTTGCAGGTATACAATCAAATACCCATATTTTTTTCAAGCCTAAAATCCAACAATAGCACTGATTACTTTTCATTCAATTCAATTACACCAGCCCAATCACTTGGCAGGCCTTTTTTGTGCATCAGCTCACAATATTTTAAGTAATAGTGCGCTGCTTTGTCATTAGAATACTTGTTCTTTAACGCAGAAAACTGCTCAATTGCTGCCTCCCAGTCTTGCCTCTGTAAAGAAATTATTCCTTGTTCTAGCATCTCACATCTATCCTTAATTTGTATGTGGTATTTATCACAATCCCCTTCATTTTCTAGACACAGAAGCTCATATAAATGAAGCACTTGCTGCTTCCCAGGCAGCTTAAATTTCCCTAATGAACGCATGGTTATTCCAGTAACACCTTGAACCACATATTCTGAAGCAATGACATTACATCCAATACGTTTATTCAGGTTTTCTATCCGATTTGACGTATTAACGATATCCCCTACTGCACGGTATTCAAAATGATCACCAGCACCGACATTTCCAAGCATTAACTCGCCAGCATGCAGTCCGATCCGCGTAGGTAATAAGTGTGGTTCACGGTTTTCAATATCACCATTCATGACCTTATTGATTTCAAGAGCCGCGACACACGCCTCGGTTCTTAACTTTACATCTGATTGAGGTGAAGACCAGATTGCCAGCATGGCATCACCTACTACATCCGAAATTATTCCACCATGCCGGCGTATTGGCTCAAATAGTTTTTCATAATAACGATTCACCAGTTTACTTAATTGCTCTGGCGGCATATGTTCCGCCATGCT
>CAMYJG010000144.1 GCA_947258695.1 uncultured Ectothiorhodospiraceae bacterium
GCTGGGTACGCTCTTTAGCCGCCTTGACCAGAGCCTGGATACGTGGGTCAAGGCTATCGGCCATCAACTCAACACTGTTCATCCATAAAAAAAATAGAAGAAAGCATCGCATGAAGCTTATTTCACCCGTACTATTTTAATCAATATAGCCTGAATCCTTCATTTTTTTATCATCGATATATTCTTTTTTGACTAACGTAATCTCGAGCACAACAACAAAAAGCACACCTAATGTTATCAGGATCTGAACGAACAGCTTGGCAGGCAACCAGGTAAACCAAAGTTGCATCAGTGATACAAAAGCTGCCAAAACAAATATTACCAGACAAATAATTGAACCCGTTTTCATGATTCCCTCGCCATAATAACTATGTACGCTTCGCGCTTGAATAATAGTAACATTCGCCTGATGTCCTTTTCCATTGTTGTCACACGCCATCCTTCTTTAGCATTAGTATTCAAAAACTCACTAAAACGCACCGGATCAACCTTTGAACCACCTAATAGAAGAGAGCCCAACATCCCTTCCTGATAAATAACCACTTTATACTGCATCATTATTCCTCCCTAAGCTTATTATTTTGTCACAACAAGTATCATTAAAATGTCGCTCATCAGACTTACATATGATTCATCAAATACCCCATCGCCAGACTAGCAGCAATAATTAATATGATGTCACTTTTTTTAAACGGGTGCATCTCTTAACAGTATAAGTGAGAAATGGGTCTAGCTATTGAAAAGACAGAAATAAGCACGCACGATAAACATATAAATAACAAATACTTAACCAGATGATTTTATATAGAACAAGGTAGTCAATTGGCTTTTTCGGCTATTATTATTGCTACAAAGGAAAATAAACGGCGAATAAACTGAAAAAAATAACAGGATGCAGCTTCCAACAAGTTATTTGTGAATTAAATACCAAGCTTACAGCAGTACGATAATTACACTTCAACAAAGCTTCAAACGCGCTGCTATCATTGATTTCATAGATGATCGGGTACACCCCAAAGTAGCTCATCTAAATCTTTGTTCGCATCCGAATCCAGCGGCACCACCTTACCATTAACGAAACGCACACCCTCCTTTTCTAACAACTGCCTTTGTTTAATGTATGCATTACTACCTTCTTTAAAGGCTAGCGTAAAATTCGACCGTATCACACGGTACCACGGCAATGCTGTTTGGCAACGCCCCATCGCCTTGCTCACCATTCTCGCATGCCGAGGATAACCTGCTATTCGAGCAACCTGCCCATAACTCATGACACGTCCACTTTTAATATTGGAAACTGTTTCCCAAATAGCGGCATCAAACTTGACTTGTGAATATGGCATAGCTTGTGTGATTTATTTTTGTGAATGTATTTTGTATTTTACTAGCTCAGCCACTTCAGATATTCCATCTACCACTACCTCACTCCACACAATACCAACACCCTGCGACAAACAGTTTTTAGCGAAACTATTTTTATCCGTGTATATTGTGTACATGATGCATTCGAAATCACCGGCGGGCGTACTAATTTTCTTGAATGGATAGGAAACGAGAACAGTATCATCACCAGCAATGTAAATACTGGCCGCACTAACAGGATATTTAAATAACAGAGTGTCTAAGGGATCAGATTTTAAAGGCCTCTGCTCCCCGTACCAATTCATCGCTTCATGCTGACCGTCTTCAGCCGCACGTACCCAAAAAATTTCACCAAAGTCCTTCATTTTATACCAGGTCGTATTAGCAACCTTCACTTTAGCTAAAACTTTGCTTTCAATATGATAAGCCTTTTCCGCATGAATTTTATATGTCCAGGTGTTCCCAACGTCAAGAGGATAGTAATCTCCCGCATAGCCGAAACCACTAAGCACCGAAATGGTAATAAATAGAAGATATTTATATATGCACATCAAACTGCCACTCCTTATTTAAAAATCTCGGTTGAAAACCTGCTTACTGAGCAGGCATCTGCAGTAACTCTGAGACCTCCAGGCTACCGCCAATATCCAGAAATGGGCAGGCTTGAGCGATCGATAATGCAGCCTCCATCGATTCAGCTTTTATAATCGAAAAACCAGACATCGCACTACCCCCACCTTCTCTTATCGTTCCATCAGAGTCGACGGTATGCGTGTCCTTTAAAGGGATAGTCGGTGTAACGACCGCATCACCGAGCG
>CAMYJG010000145.1 GCA_947258695.1 uncultured Ectothiorhodospiraceae bacterium
TTTAATTTATTGAGATAGATAAATCATTTCAATGTTGAGCCATTATTTAATACTCAACATTAATTTTTGAATTCAATTATTAAGGTTTCCATTCCAATTCATTCTAACTCAAATATTCAGCGATACAGGAATATTATGAATGATAGTAGTTTAAGAGAAAAGTAAGAATATGTGATAAATCACAACCTGGGCAAATAAAAAAGTCAGCATATAAGCTGACTTTTTTATTTATTTGGTCGGGACGAGAGGATTCGAACCTCCGACCCCTACAACCCCATTCCAGTCATGAAACGCCACTAACTTACTAAAATTTACTTATGATATATAGTGCTCAAAGTAGGACAAAACTAGTCATTTCTTGACAGGTATATCAATAACTTAGCGGCTAAATTAGAGAACGAGTGATTTCTGAACAATATATTCGTAAAGCGAGAGTAATGCACACATATTTATCTCAATAAATTTGTTGTATGTGATCTAACGAAGCACTGATGGTTCCATAGGCTTTTGCCGAACGTCACCCTGGCTGGCTTTGCCGCCGCCATTATTGGTGAGCGGGGCTGGCATGGGGGTTTTGCTTGTGTCCTGTGCTTCAATTTCTTCAATCTTTTTCAGCTGTTGCAATCGTTTTTGCTGGGGTGCTTTGACATTTAATGCCCAGTTTGGCCGGCCAGATAACACCAGTTGAAACATATCCGTCGCAACACGGCCATTGGAGGTATGAAACGCCACATTAGTCCACCAGGCTAAGCCGAGTTCAGGGTGTTCGGTCATCATTGCAAACTCAAAGGCGCGGGAAGATTTTGCTGATATGGTCATGGGTTCAGCCAGTTTAAATTCCTGCTCACCTTTTTTATACTCAAGCTTATGGGTGTATTGGTAGCTGGATTCAATAGGACCTACACCACCACTTCTCACCTGGCCAACCTCATCAATATTGTACGAAATTTTCGTAATCGTAATTTCCTGCTCAGATGGATTGTCAATGACAACATTAAACACCGGGTAAGTGGCTTGTAATGTATTTTGAGTACTATCAATCTTTTCTGGGTTAACAACATAGGTTTTAACCCTGGAACCTTGACCAAACTTCGCGATGTCACTTTCCATGTAAATGGATTTAAAGGTGTTTAACGTAAACTGGCTAATAACAGGTTTATCTTTATATAACGTTTTTTCAGCAATATCAGAGAGTTTTTTCGTGGTTAACTCTGTAACAATCAGTGCCATCACCACAATAAACAAAACAGTAATAACAGGATGCTTTTTAATCTGTAAAATAACGTTATTCATGACTTCTCTACCTAATTTAATTGGGGTCAGAACCCAATTTTCTCTAATAGTCTAAATGACATAATAGATTCCCTGCGGCTCTTCAATCTTTGGCCTACCCGCCTTCTTTTGACGAGTCTGCCTGTTTGTCATTTCTTCAATTTTATCTTTAAAATCATCACGCCCTAACACAAGCTGTTGATTCAACGCCTCGCGTATATCATGTACATCGTCATTACTTAACTGTGAGCGAAATAACTCGCGAGAAGCATAAGCACGCGCTTCATCCGTTTTACCTAAAACACGGTATAACGGGTGAGGCTGTAAAAGTGTTTGCTGCATACCCTGTGCATTACTCGCATAACTTGACCATCGATATTCACCTGGATGCTCAACCATCGCCGCTCGAACCGGATTCATCTCGATATAACGCATACACGTTAACAAGTACGCTTCGCTATCAACCAAACTTGCTTTATAGCGCCCTTCCCATAAAGTACCGCTACGCTGATAAGTATGATTAATGTAGCGCACATACTTACGCCCTAAATCTTGCATCATATGCGTAATGCCATGTTGCGTTCCCGGTGTTACCAAGAGGTGAACATGGTTCGTCATTAACACATAAGCATGTATCGCTGCTTTATTCTTAACAGCGGCCTCATGCAAGTCTTCAAGATAACGCACATAATCATCAACAGTATAAAAACAAGGTTCTCGATTGTTTCCGCGTTGGATAACATGCTGCGGAACACCCGGTAGAGTAAAACGCGGTTGGCGTGCCATAAGTCACCTCCTTGTGACTACAAATGAAATTGTTTACTAACTAAAAAATAACTTAACGATCTATATTAGAGAATATTGTGATCTAACCCCGATTTTCGT
>CAMYJG010000146.1 GCA_947258695.1 uncultured Ectothiorhodospiraceae bacterium
ACTTTGATTTGTTGTGCCTGTTCTGGCGTTATAACCTGATCATCCTTAGACTGAACTATACCAGCGGTAAGTAATTTGGAATAGATTGCATAATCCATATTAAAACCGAACCAACTGTTTTGTTCCAGTGGCTTCTTATTGAGATCCTCAGCATGTTTTTCCGCTTTTGGCCCTAAGTACAACACAATGTGTTTATCTTTCAGCGCAATTTTAGTTTGCTGGCTGTTAACAATTGGAAATGGTAACGGAAAATCAACCGGCGTTCCGTCTTGGGGGACTTGTATTGAAGCAAAACCAGGAACCATGGAAGATGCTGTCATTAATACTGCCTGAGGATTCTTACTGGATATTAAACCCCATCAAATTTATTCGATTTTCTTGAGCAAAATATTAAAGGATAGTTCTAGCTAAAAGTGGAAATTTGCCTGAAGTTAAAAAGACCTGAGTTTTTCAGATTAAGCGGCTCTTCGGTGATTTACTAAAAACGATAGGTATAAATCTGGAAAGAACGTTAGTGGAATACGGTTTAACTCAAGGCATGTAACGAAATAAGTCTTTATAATCAATATTCAATTCCAAAGAATTATCGGTCGCTGTGAATGTCAACTTAAAGAAAATTTATATTATTTCTACAGTCGTTATCAAAATATAGAATAAACCTGTCTTCATCATTCTTTTATTCAAGCAAATAAACATTTAACTTAACTGTCACACTTTTGTAACACATCTAATTTAACCTTACGAGCTTTACATTATATAGTCGTCTAGACAGCTAAACTGTTTAATTGCTTCAAAGGAGAAGTTTAAATGAAAAGTGTACCATTTTTAGCATCAGCGATGGCTGCTGCGGTTGCCTTAAGCACTAGTGCGATAGCTGCTGATGTTAAAGTTTATGGCAAACTCCATGTATCAACAGATTACGTAAGTGCCGGTGATGATAACCATGCGTCCATGCACAGCAACTCCAGCCGTTTAGGTTTTAAAGGCTCAGAAAAGCTCGATCATGGTTTAAAAGCAGTTTGGAAATTCGAGAGCTCAGTTGATATCTCAGACAAAGGCAGTACTTTAGGCGCAAGAAATCGTTACGTTGGTCTTAGTAATTCAATGGGTCAGATAATATTTGGTTACCACGATACTCCGTTTAAATTGGTTGCTGGTATGGTTGAAGTGATGAGCGATACGATTGGTGATCGTCGAGCGATTCTAGGGAACGGTAATGGTAGCAACAAGTTCAATACACGTGCTAAAAATACGATTATGTATACATCCCCCAAAGTCAGTGGATTTCAGATAAAAGCACTTCAATCTTTGGGCGAAGATTCTAATCCAGATAATTCTGATGCAAACCGTATTACCAGCGTAAGTGCATCGTATACAATGTCTAATTTGAAAGCTGCAATCGCTTATGAAGACAACAAATCCTTAGATTCAAGTGGTATACGCGCGGCAGCAGGTTACACATTTGGCGGTACTTCAGTAAACGGTATCTATGAAGTTTTATCTTCAGATGATACTGCTAAATATGATCGTCCTGCCTTTGGTTTTAGTGTTGCCCATAAAATGAATAAAATCAAAATAATGGCGCAATATTACATGGCTGATGCTTATAAAGATGCTGATAAAACAGGCGCTTCTTTATTAGCGTTAGGAGCTTCATATAAACTTGGCAAGAAAACACAAGCTTACCTGGCTTACGCAATGGTTAACAACGACGAGAACGCCAGTTTTGTCGTAGCCGATGGCGGTCACGGTGCTGATTACTTTTCCGGTATTGCTGGCGAAGACCCAAAAGCGGCCTCTTTTGGTTTAATACATAAGTTCTAACAGGGATGTTGGATAAGCAAAAACATGACATGTTGTTTTGCCTAATAATAATTAACAGTTAACTAGTGGATGTGTGTAACGCTAATACTTACTGTTATTATAACTATCCTCTCTCCTCTTATCAGCCGGTCATTGAATGGCCGGTTTTTTTTCAATTTTTAAAATAAATTCAATAATTTCGGTTTCTCACGGATTTACCTAACGCTTAGTTTTCACCGAATTATGGAGCTTCATTTAAATCTTCATATTCCTGTAACAAATTAGTCACATTTCAAGATTAGTATTTTCTTTATTTGAGATAGAGATGTCTAGATGACTGGA
>CAMYJG010000147.1 GCA_947258695.1 uncultured Ectothiorhodospiraceae bacterium
GATCTTAGGTGCTTCATGGATACCCAGTATTGCGACGGCCAGTGCTCCAAATGCTGGTGCGGGCAGGTATCTGAAAAATTCTATAAATGGTTCAAACAGTTTTGAAAATACATCGTAGGTTCCGGCAAGAATACCCAGCGGAATACCGATTAATGAAGAGATAAAAAAGCCCCAGAATATTACCTGGATACTATCCCAGAGACTTTCATGCAACCATTTTTCACTTCGCCTTTTCGGTTCTGTTGTAAACGCGGTATATAAAGCAACAGCAACTTCATGTGGTGCAGGCAAATAAACCGGGTTAGCCGGATTACCTCGTGGTACTTCAAGCGACTGACTAAGCGCAGTCTCAACTTCTGAGTCAAACACTTCGCGGTCAATTAACATACCTTCACTAAAATAACTGACATCACCAATATGGGTCACTTCTACCTTCGGATGCCAGACATAAGGAACGTAACTGATCAGGCTCCATATCAATAGCGGAATGATAAAACTAAATATCGAAATCAGGATTCGTTGTTTAGAATCCAGTTTTGCTGTAACGCTAAATAATTTTTTCATTATGATTCGCTTTAATTAACAGGGAGCCTGAAAAATATTACATACCTAAGGTTAGAGATGGATCAATAAATGATTTCACTTTCAAAGGTTTGTCATAAACTTTGTTAGCGACGTTAAAATCATCAGAGATCTGGGTTGAACCGTAGAGAGAATCGAAACCCTTACCCTTTTTGAAGAAAGATTTTGCCTCTTCAAGCGTGAGGATTTTTGTACCTTTTACAAATGATTTGTACTCTGAAGGTTTAAGGCCAACGCGTGACGACATGATTGTAATCGCATCATCAAATGTTGCAGGGTCTTTCAGGTAATCAACAATGCGATACCAGACCTTCATCACTTTTTTCCATTTCGCTTTATTCTTGCTATAACTTTGTGGTGAAACAGCCAAGAGGTCATAAATAAGTCCTGGCTCATCAGCACTGGTATAAATAGCTTTCGAACCCGGAACCAGTTTTAATGCAATACCCGAGCTAGGCTGCCAGGCAACAATCGCATCAACATCACCCGAAGCTAGAACCTGCGGTGTTTCATTAGTTGGTACATTAACCAGCTCAACATCCGTTTCTTTAAGACCATTTTTTTCCAGTGCATTAATCAACAGTAAATGGCCTACAAAACCAACTTCGACACCGATTTTTTTACCCTTTAACTGTTTGACTGATGTAATGCCCGGCTTACCGATAATCATATCGTTACCGTTACTGTAATCATTCATCAGGATCATGATGCCTTTTGCACCGGTTGATGCCGTTACTAAAGTATCACCATTGGTCATGCCAACCGCATCGAGTTTACCGGCAGCAAATGCATCCATCGACGCAACGTAATCAAACCATTCAAATTTAACGTCAACGCCTTCCTCTTTAAACCAGCCTTTTTCTATGCCTACTTCCCAGGCAACCCAGCCAGGCCAGTCGCTGTATCCAATCTTTAATGGTCCTGCCAAAGCCTGACTAGACAACGAGATCATCATTGTCGCCGCCAGCAGCTTAAACAATTGGTTTAACATGTGTTTCATTGAGCGCCTCCAGTATTACGATTTCAAAAAATAGTATTACTATTATTGCAATCGCCATGCCATCGAAGTCGAGCTGACGAAGTTATTGAAATTTAAAGAAAAATTAATTCTGAGTAAAATTAACAAAGACTCATTAATGCTCACTAAAGGTACAAAAAATACCTTTATGCATTTATTTGGAGCACGCGCTTATAGAAAACACGCAAATTAGGCGGCTTTGTGATGGAACAGGAATTGCTGTAATTACTATTTATTAACTCAGGACGGACGATGCAATTACAACTTTTTAAAACCCTGTGGGGTTTCGATGGATCTTATCAGCATGCGATCACCCAATGCCTGCAAGCTGGTATGCACGGTCTTGAAGGCGCCGCTCCAGAAAATACTACTGATCTGCAAACCATGAAAACCTTACTCGAAAATAACGGCATTAAATATATTGCAGAAATCACTACCGCGGGAATCTATGTTTAATGATGACACGACAAACTAGATCTACACCT
>CAMYJG010000148.1 GCA_947258695.1 uncultured Ectothiorhodospiraceae bacterium
AATGTCGTACTTCCTGTAAGCTTGTGTTCCCATTTGCCCCATTAGTGATACAGCAATGCGTTCATTTCGAGGTGTTATTTCAATGCCCAAGAAACCTGTGTTCCAGAGAATGTTTTTTGCCAAAATAGGATCAATATTAGATCCACTCATGTGTCGCCTTAAATGTGAATTAAGAGCTAAATAGTAGCCAGTTCATGGCGTTGACCCCATAATATAAAGGAACACCTTAACTTTCCTTACTATATGGAGCCTTACCATGGACTGGCAAGAACAATTGATAACGGTATATCTGTACGTATGCAAACACTATGAGCAAAATATATGGGTTTATTGTCAACGCATGAGCAATCATGCCGACCTAAGTTTTTCAGATGAGGAAGTTATTGCTCTCTACCTTTTTGGTGTCATGGATAAAAACCGAGAGATAAAACAGATTTACACCTATGCAGATCGACATTTACGTGGATGGTTTCCAAAATTACCAAGTTATGTTGCATTTGTTCAACGTCTAAACAAGGTTTCTGATGTGTTTGCCCCGTTGCTTGAAATCATCCAAACAGAGCAAGAACAGACGAGAGTTGGAAATACTCAGCCCTTGCTGATCGACTCGTTTCCTGTTGCATTGGCAAAACAAGGGCACCGTTTCAAAGCCTGTGTTGCAAATGAACTGGCAGATGGCGGCTACTGTTCAACGAAAAAACTCTATTATTATGGCGTTCGTGTGCACGTCATAGGTAGAAGACAGGCGGGCACATTGCCATCACCGGAATACATTGGTGTGACGGCAGCGAGTCATCATGACGGAAAAATATTTGACCAAATTCGCCCTAAACTTATTAATGAAAAAGTGTTTGGGGATAAAGCCTATGAAAGGTCTGATGCAAAAGAGATCCAGGACGTACAAAATCTGATTGTACTAACACCAGTAAAAAAAGAAGAAAGGGCAAAAGTACCTTGATGCTGATGAGCAATGGCTGTCAACAGCCGTCTCCAGAGTTCGTCAGCCGATTGAGACACTGTTTGGGTGGATAGAAGAAAAAACAGGCATAGAAAGCGCTGGAAAAGTGCGTTCATATCAAGGGTTAATGGTTCATATTTTTGGACGACTTGCTGCTGCCATGTTTTTCTGGAATAAAATAAAAGTTTGCTCTTAATTCATATTTCAACATAGACCTACTGACTATAAAGCGTTGCATAAGTAAATACATGATATAATACTTCTCCTTAATAATTATTTTAGTTTCTAAAAATGACGAAAGCAGATCAAAGATATAAAAAACGCGTAGATGTAGTTGAAGCAATTCAACGAGGTGAACGTCCAAGTGTGGTTTCTCGGGTATATAATATTTCTGAACGGAACATCTTTAATTGGTTGGCAAGATATCGGGCAGGCGGATGGGATGGATTAAAAGAAATTAAACGTAGTGGTCGTCCACCGAAATTATGTGGAATACTAATGAAGTGGCTTTATGATGCAATTGCTATGGGCAATCCCCAGCAACACCAAATGCCATTTTGTCTTTGGACTCTGCAAACTATTCGAGCAATGATAAAAAAGTATCACAATATAGATCTCAGCAAGAGTGCAATTAGTCGAATACTTAAACAGCTTGGTTTAAGTCCACAAAAACCGATATATCGGTCTTATAAACAAAACCCGGCAGAATTGGAAAAATATTTAGGCGTTACATTTCCAGCACTAAAGCGTAAAGCAAAAAAATTAGGCGCTGAAATATACTTTATTGATGAGGCCGCACTACGTTCAGACAGTCATCACGGAACTACATGGGGGCCAATAAGTGACACGCCAGTTGTGCAAAACACGGGCGATCGTTTTGGTATCAAACTGATATCCGCAGTGAGTTCTCGTGGAGATATGCGATTCGGCATTATTGACGGTCGTATGAATTCTGATAAATTTATAGCTTATCTTAAAAAGCTGCGTCAAGATGCCGGTAAACCAATAATTGTTATTGCTGACAACGCGTCATATCACAAGTCCAAGAAGACGCAAAAATTTACTAAAGATAGCAAAGGCGAAATTACATTAGCCTATTTGCCCCGCTATGCGCCAGAATTAAACCTGGAATCACGCCAAGAGAGCGCTCGGAAAATTATTTATCGAGAGCAAAGATGAAATGAAACGTTTGGCATTAAACGTTTTGCGCTCCATACAAAAACGTAAATCATTAGTTTGTTCTTTTTTTCAGCTCAAAGAAACAAAATATGCTATTACGTAAGGTGAAGTGAAAATACTTATGCAATGCTTGATACAATGCCTGTATTGTTGAAGACTTTGACCTTCGTCAGGGTAAAGTCACTTTGTTGTGGGCGAGGTTAGGACAACAAAAAAGAGTACATATGAGAAAAAGACTACTACTATTACCATTTGTATTATCTGACTGCTTTCAAAATAATTCATGGGTATCCCGAAGACTTGTCTCCCTAGAGGGAACGAGGAGCAAAGGATTCTTCTTACTGAGTGACTACCAAGAAGAATCCTATTTTTATTAAATTAGGAGCCTGCTCGCTCCTTAATACCAGTACTAAAAATTATTATTGTTTTGAGCTTATTGCTGTAAAGGTTACATCGACCGCCGTTTGCAAGGATTTAGGGTAGGTCACTTCAGGAAAAGCTTGCGCGTAGCGCTCGTGCTCTACGTAATATTTTGCGCCATCTTTTTCCATTAAATAAGTGAACTTATCTTCACTCGCTTCGGTGACAATACGATCAATGATCGCTGTAGGCGCGAAACTGGCGTTGGTAATTCTTCGTACTGCATTATCTTGGTCATCAAGAATGATTTCGTAATCACCGAAACTAAAACCTGCAGGTGAACCGCCGTTAGCTACGCCCGTTAGGCTACTGACTAAATCCGTCTCATTAAATTCACCCGTGGTGTAATCGCTCATGCCAAGAAAAATAAATTTACCGTCGCGGTATTGAGCCGAGCTGATAGTGCCCGATGAAATGATTGTATCTGAGATATAGTTAACAGAGGTATCGGCTTTGCCATCCACTTGCAGATATATAGCGGTGGTGGCCCACGGAGAG
>CAMYJG010000149.1 GCA_947258695.1 uncultured Ectothiorhodospiraceae bacterium
CCAACTTTTTAAAAAAAATAAATTCTTTGAGTTTCTCGTGGATCACTTGAAAGCGGAGCATTTAGATGATGATAATTTATCAAAACTTGATGCTAGCTTAATAATGAAGTCATTTTTAGATAAGCTTGGAAAGACATTTCCTGATTATGTTAGCCACTATGTGGATAAGTGTTTAGAGTCTGAGGAAGCCTCAAAAAAGCTTCCGTCAGGTATTGTGAATGCGATAAAGAGCCACATTAAAGCTGAAGAACCGAGTGAAACTACAGCTAACAAATAGCTCCAGCGGACACGCTAAAGGCGCGCGCCGCAGAGCAAGACGTTATGCGTAATAATAAAGCATGAAAATATGGAAAGTATCATTTTTTATCACTCTGCTTGCATTACTCGTTACTAATGCATTTTGGCTCTATACTGTTATTGACAGTGGCGTAACATATACATATCAACAAGTGACCCTCAATGAAAAAGCTAAAGCTGTTGAGATACTCGGCGCTCTTATAGTTAAAGGCGGGAATAAATATACAAAGAAAGATATTCTTCACATTTTACGCCAAGTAAACAAAAATGCATTTATTGTTGAAGAAGACAACTTAATAGATGCTGAGGGTGTGAAGTTTATTTTTAAAAACGGTACGTTATCAAAGGTAAAAGGTTGAAAGCGCATAACAAATCGTTCAAGTTCACCCGCAAAAAGCGCGGGTTGGACGCTGCGCAAAAGACGCGCCGCGCCACTTAACTCAAACGTTAGGCTACATATCAAATATGAAAAACACATCAATAAAGTAAGGAGGCATCGCATGGCTAATATTCTAAGAACCATAATAGTGGTACTCGTTTGTTTATTACCGATCACAAGTTGTGCTGGAGTCAAGAATGATGGCACATGGCGACCGGAAGCATTGTCACCTGCAGAAATAATCTGGGGTGGAGAGAAACCACCTCGTATAAGCTACGAAGAATTACGAAAGGAACTTTGTAAACGAGGGGCAGCAATAAGTTTTGTTGGGTCTGGCTATTATTACCTACACCCTATAATTTCAAAGGAACAAGTTAATGAAACTCCGAACCCTATCAAGACTAGAATAGAGCAATTTTACGGTTATCCAGGTGAATTGAATATTAGGAACCATTATTGTGAAGCGATCATGGTAAATAAAATAACATTTTTCAGTGGACAGAATGAATGGTTTAATAGGTTTGGTACATTGAATCTACCTATAAAGAATAAAATCAATCCTTATACTAACTTAAATGTTCGAAGAACACCTTTTTCGATACAACCAAGCGAGACCGTGAATCCCGTTAGTTTTGAGTGCGATATGACTACCTTTCCTATGCCTTCTATACCGTTTTATGCGATTCTAGAAACAAATGTCAAAACTTTTATTATAGAAATGCAATGTGTTGCAGATCAGGGTGCTTAACGAAACTAAGTAAATCACTTTTAATAAGCAATATATATTGAGGGATAAACAACCTAACAAATCGCTCAAGTTGGGGACGCCGGAAAGCGGCGCCCCTTAGCTAAAACGTTATGCATTTAAAGGGACCTAATGTCTGAGAGAATGTTTGTACCTTGGAGCGCATTGAAATTCGATATATTTCTTGCTCTCCTTCCAATAATTATTATTGGTTCCTCTTTAGGAATTGATATCGCTAGAGACGCTCATAATTTCTTTCAAAGGTCAGGGGCTTTAGTAGTAATAGTCGCGGTTTATCTTGGCGCCAGAGGTCTTAACAAATATTGGGTAAAAGCAGATAAAAGTATTAAGCGAGGTTATTGGGCGCAGGTATCAAGGAATCAGGAAATATTAGATATTTCGGCAATATTTTGGTCTGTGATAGGTACGTTTATTTGGGGTTACGGTGACATGCTCTATTGCATGTGCATACCAAATGCATAACAAGTCATTTAAAACCGCAGGGCAAAAACCGCCCTGCTCGGACGCCGCAAAAAGCGCGGCGCCGTTTAATTCTAACGTTATGTGTTAATAGAAAAATCATACAATCATGGCAATAAGCGAGTTTGAAACAAAAAGGTGCGAAAAATATGTAAGCGAATATATTGCTAAACATAG
>CAMYJG010000150.1 GCA_947258695.1 uncultured Ectothiorhodospiraceae bacterium
AGCTTAAGACATTTTTAGAGTAAACTCATGACCTGCGAATTTGATTTAATGTGTCAGTGGAGATGATTTCATTGGTTGTTTCATGATCGGATTAAATGGTTATGTTTGAGTTTGATTTCATTGTTGACTATTTAATACATTTTGTAGTGATTGTTATTACAGATAACAAAGATAGACCTGGCTCTGAGTTCTCTTTGTCGTGTATAAATAAATTATTTTTTTGCTTGGGTGGTAAACGGGTGATGAGTTATTGGATTAAGAGTGATGTTGGTAATTGGATTATCGTTTAAGCAAGGGCAAGGAGCAAGACCTGAACTCGCGTCTTATGCGGATATATCAAGTCTGGCCTCATTTACGCTCGTTATGATAGCTGTAAAAGCAAGTATGCAGGCCTGACCCGCTCTCTTACATGTTGCATCAGCAATGGAAAGTAAAGCAGATTATTTTTTGACAACCGATGATAAATTACTTTCTGGCGTAAATAGAAGTAATATGATCAATGCCCTAAACCCTGTTGACTTTATTAAGGTGCTAGAGAAATGACAGCGATTACAGACAATGAAATAAGAATACAAGGTATTGAAGCACTAATTTCTTCTTTAGGAGAAGTTCAAGCAGAACGTTTTATCAGTTTAATTCTTCGAGAGCCTTTTGACTACACAGAGTGGCAGAAAAAATTATGGGCTGATAAGAGTATTGAAGAGATTAGTAGTATGGCAATGAAAAAGTATAGTGATAATTAAACTATTGACAATGTAGCACTTTGCGTTGAAGCTTATAAAATGATTAGAGAGTAAAGGGCTCTGACCCCTTTTATCCCACCCCTTTACTCCAGTTGACAGGGGCTGACTAATGGGTGACCTCTTTTTTTTGGAGTGAATAGCGTTGTGACCCAGTTAACAAAAAGTTTTTAATCCAAGAGAAAATATATGAATTTGGCTACAGTGAAAACATACAAAGAGCAGATTAGAGAGATTGTATTGGCGCATCATGCTACTAATGTTCGTGTGTTTGGTTCAGTATTGCGTGGAGAAGATACGGCGTCAAGTGACCTTGATTTTTTGATAGACCCAACAGCAGAAACATCACTCATGGATATTGGAGCAATACGTCATGAGCTGAAGGCTTTATTAGGTGTTAATGTCGATATTCTCACACCAAAAGCTTTGCCAGATTCATTTCGGGAAAAGGTATTAAAGGAAGCCGCGCCAATATGAGCAGAGATCAACAAAGATTAATTGATTATCTTCAGCACATTATTGAAGCTATTGGTCGTATACAAAATTATGTTAAAGGTATTGATGAGCCTTCATTTTTAACTAACGAGCTCATTCAAGATGCTGTTATTAGAAACTTAGAAATTATTGGGGAAGCAAGTCGTAATATTGGTAAACATTATCCAGAATATACAATGCAGCACGCTGAAGTACCGTTTTCAATAGCTTATGAAATGCGAAATGCGCTTGCTCACGGGTATTTTAAAGTTGATTTTGAAATTGTGTGGACGACAATTGGGCGCGATTTACCAGAACTTCAAAAAACAATTGAGTCACTATTGTCAGAGTTGGTTTAAGAGCTATTTTCTCAGAAAAAACAAGTTCAAGTTACTCTTGCCTTTTTGTTTGAGGCGAAGGGAGCGACGAGAGGGCGGGCCAAATGATTATTCAGGCCCATAGAGCGGGCATGTCAGTTGAAAAAATTACAATTGTATTTGAGATGGATTTAATCAAGGTGGAAGAGGTTGTGGGGTGAAAGTGAAAGCCGCTACAAACGCTATAATCGTTGTGCACCTATCCGTATTTATACGACATTGTCAAAACATCGCTTTACTCACCGGCATTCAATTGAGTAAAATTTCCCCCAGAGAAATGAGTTATTATCCAGGTCATAAACCCTCAACGGATTGGCGAGATCACAGTATCAATATGTCGATAGAAAAAGAACAAAAATAATTCAATACAGCAACGACAACGCGCAAATCTTGACTGAAACACTCCGTCATTCCATTAAACCCAGTCAGTCCGATAAAGTAAACCGACACTGG
>CAMYJG010000151.1 GCA_947258695.1 uncultured Ectothiorhodospiraceae bacterium
ATAGACTGCTATACGAGGAAAATGCATCAAACTTAAGAGATTTAGCTAAGGATGAGAGTAAAAGAATAATAAGCTCGTATTCTACTCAGGAAATTATAAGTATAAATGAAGCAATAAAATGGGCTGTGCAAAACTCAAGACACGATTTCAAATCAATGTTACCAGATTTGAGCTTGAATAATGAAGATTTATACTCTTATTTAAGTTATATTTTTAAGCAGAACACCATTAACAAAGAGATATAAAATGCATAACAAAGTGGTCAACAACGCTCACTCTCGTTCGCTGGGACAGCCTACGCTACGCTTCGGCTGCCCGTTACCACAACGTTATGCCCAGAAAAAGATATGAACAAAAATATTGACTTATTTAATAGATTTTGTGGCGAACTTTTATCCAGGCTATATGAGTCCTTTCCTGTCGAAAAAGATATCATTCTTGAAGATTTTGAGTATCTAGATAATGAAGAATCAAATAGTATATTCTTTTCAAGTATAAATTTTCTAAAAAAAGAGGGCTTTATTAGTTACAATATGGCCGCGTACCGTGCTTTTACTCAGGTTGGACTAACGGCAAAAGCATTAACATTACTGGATGCTGTCCCACAATCGATAAAAACAAAAAGAACACGTGGTGATGAACTGAAAAATATAATAAAGGAAGGAAAGTCAGAAGTAATTAAAAAAATCATTAGTGAACTTATTAAAGCGTCTATGGACCTAATCAAATGATTATGCATAACAAGACATTAAACCCCGTTCGCTCTCGCTCACTCGGACGCCGCGAAACGGCGCGGCGCCGGTTAATTTGGCGTTAGCGGTAAATAAAAAGAATAAAAACCAACTGAAAAAACATCATTGTCATTGAATTTGTAGCAACCGAAAACCAATTCAGTCCGCCTGATGGCGGTGAAAGTAACAAGGCAAACACAGTATCATAGCTGTTATTCCCTAAGCGGTTGATACTGTGTAAGAGCATAGCAATTTTAACAGGTTAATTTTAGTGGTAAGCTTAAACACTATGGCACTAAACACAAACACCGCTAACAAGAGCATCGAGCCGTTCGCTTCGCTCTCTGGGACGCGCCAAAAAGCGGCGCGCCCCTCATGCAGGCGTTAGCTGAAAATATAATAATGACAATACAGGACAGAATGAATGATGCTTTTAATAACTACATATCTGTATCAGAAATATTAGCATCAGATCTACTGGAAATGGCAGAGAATGAAAGAGAAGATGAAAGCTGGAAAAGAAACTATATTAGAGTGGTAGCATCATTCATTGAAGGGAATAGTTATTGCCTTAAAAAAATGTGTGCTATTGGCCTAGAATGTGATGATCTTCCACACATCACGTCTAAAGAAGAAAAGGCTTTAAAATCTGTGATGGGTTTTACGGCAATCGAAAGTATTAAGCTTGTACTGAGGACTACCTATAAAATGTTTGACCTTGGTGAGCAACCAGATTTCAGAGGCAGTGAATGGGAAAATGCTGTTTTAATGTTTAATAAACGCCATTCTATAATGCACCCAAAATCTTCTGCGGATATGGAAATAGCTGTTGAAGAGTGGGGTAAAATACAGGCTGGAGCTAATTGGCTAATTAAGCATCATTTTAATGTAACAGCAATCATATATAAAAAGTATGTTAAGAAAAACAGCTAAAACATGATAACGTGACCCACGGGCCGCGGTTATCATCCTGTTAGCGGTAAAAGATGATGTTTGATTCAGATATAATTGATAACTTTGTATCAAAGTGGGAACGAAATGAGTGTTCTTTGTTAACCACTGATACAGACATTAAAAAAGTAGAAGGTGAGCTGAAAATACATCTTCCCGAATCATATAAATATCTCGTCCAAAAATATGGTGACGTATATACACCAAATATACTAGATATAATCGCTGATAATGAAATAGATTTAGTAGACGTACAAAATTTTGCAGTACTAAATCAAGTCATTGAAGATACTTTTGCTTTTGAAGAAGCAGGTATGCCAAAGGGGTATATAACATTTGCTAATGATTGTA
>CAMYJG010000152.1 GCA_947258695.1 uncultured Ectothiorhodospiraceae bacterium
TCTCTCTTCTTTAAGCAGATCATTTTTTTGTGGATTCCAAGCATAAGTCTTCATCTTAACAAGAATAGCAGAATGTGTGCCGTTTGTCTTCACTATTAACACATTTAAAAAAGACTAAAAACTTAGGGTTTTTCTTTTTTAAGCAATTGCCTCCATAAGAAGATGTTAGGAAGGAATTCGGGCTCGATAAAGAATGAAGGTCTACTGGACGCATAGAGCCAAAACCAGATTAAGACTCATTTATCAATATATTACTGAAGATTCTCCAAAGGTTGCCCTTGAAGTGGTTGACCAGCTAACTACCCGTAGCTAACAACTCAATGAATTACCTTACTCGGGACGCAAAGTACCAGGGTATGATCGTAATGATGTGCGTGAATGATTGGAAAACCCCTATCGAATTATTTACAAAATCAAATCTGATCAAGTCGATGTATTGACTGTGATGCATTATCGATAGGTGTTTCCACAGGACATTGTTCGGCTTTAATTATTGCATATAGCACGTCAAAGAAAAACCTGAATCCGCGTCTACAATTTGACTCGCCACTATATTTTATTTCAATTTATTTCTTATCCAGGCTGGATTTTTACGACAATCAAGAACGGCATATATTAGTGCTGTGTGCTGTTCAATACGATAGTAGACGGCGAAAGGGAATCGCTTTGACAATAATCGGTAGTATGCGTCAAAATATAGCGAATGAACGCCGGCATTAACAACTAAAGAATCAATGTCAGAGTAAAGAGTATCTAGAAAATAAGTGCCAACACCTTCAGCTTGTTTCTCGTAAAACCAATAACCATCGATCAAATCCTGGGCAGCTGAGGCTAGAATTTTTATTTTCATGAAATATCATTTCTAATGCGCTTTTTAGCGTTTTCCCAGTCAATAAACTCATCTGTCCCTTCGTTAATGGCGTTTTCTCGTTCACGAAGTACATTGCCATGCCATGGAGGGGGGGGTATGCCGTCTGCAGTTTTACATAAATCATCCCAAAGAGACTCCATGGCTTGAATTTTTTCCTCGATGGACATTTTTTCAAGTGGTAAATTAGCTGCCATTTTATCTTCCAGCGCCACAGACCATGACTAATGCGATGAAAGAAAATCGCATGGATGCCCGGATAGGTAGTTAAAACTTCGAAGACGTGTCTCGCTGCCGGGTCTCGCTCAAAGACGCAAGCGATATCTTCTTTGACGGTTTTAATAAAATTAATCACTAAGCTTCCGTTTTTTTATTCGTGTTCGAGGCTGACATTGTAACCCGTAAATTTACGGATATTCAAAACACCGCTATCGAGGATCAGGTACTGACCTTTAATACCTTTTAAAACACCTTCAACTTCCGGGGTTTTATCAAAGTTAAATGACTTCACTTTTTCCGGGTATTCTTCCACCGGGTAAGCAATGTCAACCAGGCTTTCAACATCCAGTGCGGTAATCGCATCATCGCCATGCTTGGCTCTTAACGCGGCAATTTCGTCACCACAGATTTCGAACATTTCATCACGTTTTGCGGCCAGGTCGATTTCCGCAACAATACCCTTGAGCATTTTGCGCCAGTCGGTTTTGTCCGACATATGCTTTTTGATAACCACCTCAACCAGGCCCGACATTAAACGGTTTTTTACCTGGAAAATCGGCAATGCCTGTACTGCACCCGGATCCATCCAGCGTGTGGGTACCTGAGTACCACGGGTGATACCCACTTTTAAACCGGATGAATTCGCCAGGTAAACAAAATGTGTTTGCATGCAATGATCATCGGCCCAGACACTATCGCGACAGGTACCTTCGGCATAATGACAGGTTTCTGGTTTCATGATGCACAGATCGCACTCGGGGAGCGATTTCATACACATATAGCAATAACCCTGGCTATAACTTTTCTTGGTTTTAGCTGCGCAGGCAATACAGGTTATTTCACCCTGATAGGAGAGTTTGATTTTTTTACCGATCAGTTTATTCATATCAACAAGCAAAGCGGTATTGTTATCCGCCTGTACCAGTGGCAAACGGTATTGCAC
>CAMYJG010000153.1 GCA_947258695.1 uncultured Ectothiorhodospiraceae bacterium
AGCACTAATGCTAGCACCGATGTCAGTAGCTAAACCTAACAGGGCGGTGAGGCTGGCAATTATTGCGACAGTGACTTCTGTAGCGGGTGGCGTTCTGGGATATTTTGTCGGTGCTTTTGCAATTGATCTGGTACAACCGTTACTGGTTAAAGTAGGCTATATCGATAAGTACAATATTGCTGTTTCCTGGTTTAAGGAGTGGGGATTCTGGGCCGTTATTGTTGCCGGCTTTTCACCAATTCCATTCAAATTATTTACCTTATCGGCTGGTGCATTAAACATGGTGTTGCTGCCATTTATTTTTGCCGCATTAATTGGTCGCTCAGCACATTTTTTTATGGTTTCATTATTAATGGCATGGGCAGGGCCTAAACTTGAACCAACGGTTAAAAAATATATTGAATGGTTGGGCTGGTTATCTGTCGTATTACTCATTGTCGGGTATTATTTCGCAAAACAATCAATGAAAATAATTAAAGTTAATTTCATTTTATTTATCTGTTCACTGATTATTGCCTGTGGTAGCAGTCAGAGCCTGCGCGAAAAAGTAAAGAACTGGGATCCATATCATTACAAGGTGCAATACGGTGACACCTTGTACTCAATTGCATGGCGTTACGATCTTGATTTCAAAGCGCTTGCACAGTGGAACAGAATTGCATCACCCTATACCATTTTTCCTGGGCAAAAGCTTAAAATGAAAGGCCCGGTTATTGAACCAGAGAACAAAACATACCTGTTTGGTGCAGCGCCAACAGCTCCAGTTGCAAAACTTGAAAGCAAAAAAGCACCGGATTATTCAAAACCTGCCAACATTCCACAGCCGCCGCCAGTTAAAGGCACACAAAAATCATCAAATAAAATTCCGGCAATAAAACGTAATACACCGGTTAAAAAACAAACGGCTCGAGCAAATAAAAAACAACAAATAGCATCAACGAAAACAGTTAATAAATGGCGCTCATCTGCGGCGTTAAAAAAGGGAAAAATTACCTGGTCTTGGCCAATTAAAGGTAAATTATTTAAGACTTTTGCCGCTAATAATACTAATCGAAAAGGAATCGATATTATTGGTAAGAAGGATGAAAAAGTAAAAGCGGCGGGTGATGGTGTTGTGGTTTATAGTGGTGCCGGATTAATTAGTTACGGTAACCTGGTTATTATTAAACACAGTGATCGCTTTTTAAGTGCTTATGCACATAACAAACGTTTACTTGTCTCCGAAGGTCAGCGTGTTAAACGTGGCGAAAATGTTGCAATTGTGGGTAAAAGCTCAAATGTAACAAACCTTTTACACTTTGAGATAAGAAAAGACGGTAAACCTGTGAATCCCTTGGTATATTTACCTTGACCTGATCAGCTACAGCTATTTATTTATAGTATTAGAATATACTAATGCAATTAATAAAAAGATGAGTGACGGGCAGGAAAATAAAAAAATGATTGAATAGCTATCGAAAGATAGTACATCAACGAAAGGCGAGCTCAATTATACGCCTGAAATATAAAGGATAAGAATATGACAGTGGCTACTGCGGAATTTGAAAAAGGTTTGGTAGATGACGATGCTGTTCTGGAAAAGTCAGAAATCATTGAAGATGTGATCGATGATACTGAACTGGAGCTGGAACAAGAAGTCGAACCTGCAGAACCTAAGAAGGAAGTAATTGCTGAAAAGATACAGCCAAAAAAGGTTGAGTCTCGAGCCGAGCTTGATGCAACCCGTCTGTATTTAAAAGAGATCGAATCTTCCCCTTTATTAACAGCCGAAGAAGAAGTCTTCTATGCCCGTAAGGCATTGAAAGGTGATGTGACTTCACGTGCGAAGATGATCGAATGTAATCTTCGACTGGTTGTTAAAATTTCACGCCGTTATATGAATCGTGGTCTGGCCTTACTCGATCTGATCGAAGAGGGTAATCTGGGTCTGATCCGCGCTGTTGAAAAGTTTGATCCTGAACGCGGTTTCCGTTTTTCTACCTATGCCACCTGGTGGATCCGCCAGACTATCGAACGTGCATT
>CAMYJG010000154.1 GCA_947258695.1 uncultured Ectothiorhodospiraceae bacterium
GGTACTGCGCTTGAAATCGAAATTTTGGGGCCTGATAAAACATGTGTTGACGATAAGCGTATCCCGGTCTTGGTATCAGTTAATACTAAAGGTCGCCTGGGCTTAACTATTAAACATGTTGATAAGTTTGCTATCGATCGTTGGCGACAAATATTGAAAGATGTTTTTTCCTCAGCAGGTTATAAGAAATACTACAGTGATGACAGCTGTTATGCTTAGTGTTCGTTTTTAGCAATGTTACTGGGTTATCCAAAGGCAAGGCTGGGTCAAATGAAGGCAATTAGAAAGATTGATCAATTTAAGCTCGATACAATAAAATTAAATACAAAAAAGATAAATAGAAAAAAGGCTGATAAAACCAGGCTTGATGATATTAAGCTGATTGTCTATCACGACGGTGAGCAGGTAGGTGTGTATCAGCCTTATTATATCGGTTTGCTGGGTATCTTTATTAAACATTGTGATTTAACGTATCCTCCCGGTACGCATCTTGAAATTGAAATACAGTCGATACCGCGTGACAACATGTTCGAGAATCTCAGGCTACCAGTAGTTATTTCATCAATCACAAACAAAGGTATGGGCCTGGCACCAGAGCATTATGAACCTTTTCATAATCGAAGATGGAAAACCATTCTTAATAAAGTTATGTCATTAAGAAATAATCTTAATGACATATCTGAAGTTAGTTATGGAGTCTGAAGGGCTTCCTGATTTGTAGCTTAGTTTTAAATCTCCCTCTCGGTTAATTGAGAGGGAGATCAGTTTCAAATCAGTTATGTTCTGTCATTAGTGGCTTGATCCAAATGATGGATCGTTGCAGTTAGGTGGTAGCGGAATACCCGCGAGTTTTGAGGCTTGTGAAACAGGGCCTTTCGGAAACAACTCGTATAAATGTTTTTTACCCTCCCATTTACCAAATTCAAATTCCAGTACATTTAATAGGGTGCGTGCATTATAGCCCTGACCATGTTTGTCATAATATTTTCTTAAATAATTGAGAATATCCATATGTTCATCCGTGAGGGTGATGCCTTCTTCTGCTGCCAGTTGTTTCGCGCGATTTTCATCCCAGTCCTCGAGCTCTACAAGATAGCCACTAGCGGGGGCGGCACTGGCTTCAACAATAGTTTGCTTTACATTTTCCATTTTTGTCTCCTGATCGTACGGTTGCCGATTGTATTAGTATAGAACAATTTAATCCGAGTCGATAAGCCAAACCGCTTGATCTGTTATTGAACTTTTTTATTTCTCATCAGAAATTTTGTTAATATAGTAGGACTTTTTAAAACAGCAGAGCACGATGGATCAACAGCCGCAAAATAGTCCAAACAAAAAAATGGGTTTTACCATGATAATCGCCATGTGGTTGCTTATTTTTGTTATGTTGGGCTGGTTTTTTTCCGGCGTACTTGACCGGCAGAACAACCCGAACTCTTCAGTCGCAACCCAGTATATGGCCGAAGGTTTAAAAGAGGTTGAACTACAGCGTAACCGCTATGGCCATTACGTCGTCAGTGGTGAAGTCAATCATTACCCGGTGGTGTTTATGCTCGATACCGGTGCCACTGGCGTGGTGTTGCCACAATCACTAGCACAACGTTTGTCGTTGAAACAGGGCAGGCCAATTCGGGTGCAGACGGCTAACGGCAGCATCAACGCGTTTGCGGTTAAACTGGACAGGGTGTCGATAGGTGATATAGCACTAAATAATGTTAACGCCATTGTTAACCCTGCAGATCAATCTGATGAGGTTTTGCTGGGTATGTCGTTCTTAAAACATATTGAATTTACCCAGCGCGGTGACACATTAATTTTGCGCCAGTGAATCAACACTTGTCATAAATGCCGCTGAAAATTTTCTTTCCAGAGAACTATCAGTCGGCTGGCTGTTGTAATGCCAAATNNCCATCGTAACCGGCGTAAAATGCCAGTAGCATACCGCTGCTAAATCCAATCACCCAGTAAGAGCCGATTGAAAACATCATTGGGATGCGCGTATCTTTCATGCCCCGAAGGATGCCGGCTGCTACCGTCGCCAGGCCATCAAACGGTTGTATGACACCGAGGATTAGCAGGAAACCGGCAGCAGTGAGTAATACATTTTGCGTGTTTTCATTAACCGGCAAAAATAACATGGCGATTTCCCGGTTATAAAACCAGATAATGAGAAGGAACAACAAACCTATCGACAATGCCATGGTGATTAATGCGATGATTGCCGTTTTTAATTGCTCGCGATTTTTCCGGCCTATTAAATAACCACAGCGTATGGTTGCCGCTTGCGATAAACCTAGTGGAAAAGCATAAAATAATCCGGCCAGTCGTAATGCTATCGTATGTGCGGCCAGTGTTTCTGCGCCGAAGATTCCGATAATTATCGTCGAGGTTAAAAAAACGCCCATTTCTCCAATGTTTGAAATTCCTATTGGGGTGCCGACTTTAAAAATATTCGTGAACGTTTAGAGCAAGCAAATATTGTTAGTAGAATTCACGGTCGCGAAAAAAATATTTTTAGCATTTATCGCAAGATGAAAGATAAACGTTTACAGTTTTCAGAAGTTTATGACGTATTTGCATTTAGAATTGTTGTAGACACGGTTGATACATGTTATCGAGTAATTGGTGTGGTGCATAACTTATATAAGCCAGTGCCAGGAAAGTTTAAAGATTACATCGCTATTCCAAAGAAGAATGCCTACCAATCCCTACATACTATTTTATTTGGTCCTAAAGGTATGCCCATAGAGGTTCAGGTGCGTTCGGAAGAAATGGATCAAGTAGCACAGTCAGGCATCGCAGCTCACTGGATGTATAAGAATAAGGATGCAGGTAATGACAACACTGCTCCACATATACGCACCCGCAAATGGCTGAACACAGTATCAGAGATGCAATATCGTTCTGGTAGTTCTTTAGAGTTTCTGGAAAGTGTCAAGGTTGATTTGTATCGAGATGAAATCTATGTATTCACTCCACGTGGCGACATCATGGAGTTGCCGATTAATGCTACAACGATCGATTTTGCCTATGCCGTGCACACAGATATTGGTAATCATTGTGTTGCTGCGAAAATTAATCGCCGATTAGAACCGTTAAGTACTGTGCTACAAAATGGACAGACTGTAGAAATTATTACTTCACCTAGTGGGCGACCTAACCCTGCATGGTTAAATTTTATTGTCACTGCTAAAGCACGTTCTAATATTCGAAGTTTCTTA
>CAMYJG010000155.1 GCA_947258695.1 uncultured Ectothiorhodospiraceae bacterium
TAGAATGTATAGATGATGCAATCATTGCTTGTGATAGTGATGGTGTTCTCAGCTATTTTAACCAGGCAGCCCTTGATTATCATGGGCTACCAAAAAAATCGATTAAGCCTGATGAGTGGGCAAAATATTATGACCTTTATGAAGCTGACGGTATAACGACATTAAGCCGAGAACAGATTCCTTTATTTAGAGCTTTAACGGGAGAAACTGTTAATAACCAGGAAATCGTCATTAAACCTAAAGATTTATCCAAAAGGGTGATGCTGTGTTCCGGACGTAAGTTAATAGACTCTAATGGTAATGATTTAGGTGCAGTAGTCTCTATTACTGATATTACTGAACGTAAAAAACTTGAAGAAGAAGAGACAAAGCGTCGAGTACAGGTTAGCAAATACAATAAAACACTGACTAGTTTAATAAGACACCCTAGCTTCGTTAACGCTGATTTAAATGGATTACTTGCAGAGCTGGTTAAGATGTTAAGTGATACACTTAATGTGAGTCGTGTCAGTGTCTGGCGTTTAAATATTATAAATACCATTTCAAATATAGAGTGTATGGAATTATGGGATTCGAAAACTAAATCGTATTCACAAGGTGTTGTTCTTAGTTCAGTGGACTTCCCTTCATATTTTGATGCCTTAATCACTGATCGTACATTACTTTTTGATGATGTATATGCAGATGAAAGAGTAAAAGAATTCACCCAAGAATATTTTCCTGCAAATGGTATTACTTCGATGCTCGATGCGCCATTCCATTTCTCAGGAAAAATTGCCGGTGTTTTATGTTTAGAACATACCGGTGAAAAACGAGAATGGAAAGTTGAAGAAGAAGCCTTTGTTATATCAGCGGCTGATATTGTGAGTATTGTTTTTGAGGCATCTCAACGAAAAGAACTTGAAACAACCTTGCAACGTGCGGATAAGATGGATGTGTTGCCCATGACTACAATAATATGTTGGGAGTCATTATTGGGTATGCGGATTTGCTTAAAGATGAAATCACTGATAATCCCAGGCTAGAAAAATATATCAGTGAAATTATGCATGCCGGTGAGCGCGGCGCTAAGTTAACAGAAAAATTATTGGATTTCTCACGACATAGAAGTAGTGATTCCGACGTCGTCAATATAAATACAATGTTGCATGATGAGCAGCATATGTTAGAAAAAACATTAACCGCGCGTGTAAAAATATCGTTTGATCTGGATGAAAATCTTTGGCCTGTTTTGATTGATAGTAGTGACATGGAAAATGCTATTTTGAACATGAGTATTAATTCAATGCATTCTATTAAAGATTCTGGGGAACTGATATTCACTACGGAAAATGTAAGTTTGAATGATGTTGAGGCAGAGTTACTTCATGTCCACCCGGGTGACTATGTCACACTCAGTATTAGTGATAATGGTTGTGGTATGACTGAAGAAACCAGGTTGAAAATATATGATCCATTTTATTCAACCAAGGGTGAAAAAGGCACAGGTCTTGGTTTAAGTCAGGTTTATGGCTTTGTGCAAAGAAGTAATGCCGCGATAAAAGTGTATTCTGAACCAGGAAAAGGCACCCAGTTTAAGTTTTACTTTCCGCGCTCAGCAGAAAATATCGATAATATAGACTCGATCCAGGTGAAGGATTATCCTGATTTATCTGGTTCAGCAAGAGTATTAATCGTGGATGATGAGCGAGCTTTAATGGAGCTGGCAAGCGAAATATTAGAGAAAAATGGTTATTATGTTTTGACCGCGAATAGTGCTAAACAAGCACTTGGTATCTTAGAGACAGAAGACGTTGATATTTTAATGTCCGATATTGTTATGCCGGAAATGGATGGGATTCAATTAGCAAAAATTGTTAAAGAAAAATATCCTGAGATCAAAATTCAACTCGTGAGTGGCTATTCTGACAGGCGGGATTTTGAAAAAGTGGATCCAGAGTTAGAAAAAAACATATTAAATAAACCATTTAATTCTCAGACTATGTTGCTGCGGTTTCAAGAGTTAAGTAAATAATCCCTTACCCTTGCTCTCTCGTCATCGTCTAAAAGATATTGTTAAAATCTAGATTATCTTAATCATAATAAAATTATATATAAAACAATAAGTTATAATCATAATGTCAGCTGGGAAGCTTGATTTTTTATTCATTCTATTTTGAATGATGACAGGTAATTAGATGTGGTTAAATTTTATCCATTTTGTTATGTCTGCTACATAATCATATTTTTACGCCATTAAATTTACTTGATTGCCACTATAGTGACTACCAACACGGTCGGTTGTGATATTCTTTACAATCGATATTGTTTAATTAAGAGTTGTTGAACGAATGCAAGAAGTCGCACCACCATACCCAGAATCAGCCTATTCTGTTGATAACTCAACAGAAGACCTGAAACTGCCACCGTATTCACTCGAAGCGGAACAGGCGGTGCTGGGTGGGCTGATGATCGATAATGGCACCTGGGACCAGGTCTCTGACGTGGTGGCAGAGGTCGATTTTTACCGCCAGGATCATCGTTTAATCTTCAGAGCGATTTATGCTTTAGCAGAAGAAAGTGAACGCTATGATGTGGTCACGCTATCTGAGTGGCTCGATTCGCACAATGAACTCAATAATGTCGGTGGTTTGAGCTACCTGGGATCGCTGGCAAAGAATACGCCGACTGCAGCCAACATTAAAGCGTATGCCAAGATCGTGCGTGAACGCTCGGTGCTACGT
>CAMYJG010000156.1:0-1855 GCA_947258695.1 uncultured Ectothiorhodospiraceae bacterium
TGTGCGTTTGTATCTGTACGTTTGATTTTGTCAATCGTAGGATAATTTCTAAATTGACGCTGCTTTAGTTTTAACTTGTAATACTCCGGATCTGAATAAAGTGCCTGATAAAATCCGCCTTTGTTACTATCCCACAACTATTTCTGTAGAAACTTTATGGATGCAGACGTGTAATTCAGAAAAGTTTTGTTTGCATATTGTTTGCCCGCATAAGCCATCCAATAGCTTAACCAAGCATTGGCTTCCAGTAACTTTGAGGTTTCTAGATGCTGGTCTTGTCGATTAGGATCGATGAAATAAAAGAATCCACTTTCAATGTCATCATACAAACGAGAGTATGTAAGTTTTACAGCTTTCTTTGCCTTTTTCTGCCAAAGATCATTTTGCATTAAATACAGCCAGGAACGTGGTGAAGGCCGTTTTAAACCGGCACCGCTACTGAGGTGGCCAGACAACACACCTGTTTCACTGTCATAAATATTATCTAGATAATCCAAGAACTCGGTTTGGTACTCTTCAAAGGCTTTTAAACTCAGGTTTTCAACATAAAAAGCTGGCTCTTCACTTTCGAGATTTTCTGGAAAAAATTGTTTAATAGACTCATGTAACACAGACAAGGTATCGGTAACTGTCAAAATACCGGGCAAACGATGCAAGACTTCGCCATCAGCTGATATCAGCACGGTATAAGGCAATCCAAAACCACCGACAAGGCGGAGTAGATCAGGCCGGTTATCATAATTCATCAATACTGGCACATAATATTGATTGATAAAACGAATGACTCGCGCATTACTAAGTACGTCTTTTTCATAAATATGGCACCAACTGCACCACTTGGCCTGAAAATATAGAAAAACGGGTCGTTGAGTTTTTTTAGCCTGTTGCAACCCCAGCTCATAAGATTTAATCCAGGTTATTCCATTTTTACTATTTGCATTTACGCTAACTGATACAAATAGCGCAAATGCGGTCAAACATAAAATTATTCTGGCGAGAATTAGCATAGGATTTATAAATCCCGAAATGAGATATACGAAGGTTCTATCTGTAATAATAGAGCAAAGCGTTGCTGGGTAAAAGTATTAATGGCTTGCAGATTTTGTAGCACGGATCTAACGCAGTGGAATCCAGATTGAATAATTTTGTGTTCCAAGGTGTCGTTTCCCATCATCCAGGCTGAAAGCTTTTGTCTATGGCGTCTTCTTTACACTAATATTTTTCAAAAAAAGCCTGTCCAATTTAGATGAAATGGTTCGTTTATCAAATAAACGCGGTTCATCCTGCAGCAAGTCTTGTAAAAATCTGGCAACACCTTTCCCTGTTGCAAATAAGCCTCCATGAGCAGGCCCATTGTGGTAGAGACGTTTATATCGAAAATAACCATCTTCAGTACCATAATAAAACTGGTTTGCACCCATAAAATAAAAAATCAAGCTGAGGAAAGAATATTTTTTTTGATATCCAGACGCATAAGTGGAATTATCAGGAAGATGACAGCTTAGTTCATTCTGCTTGATATCAAGTGGTTTAAAAATATGATTTTGCACATAAATACAGTATTCGACACCGGAAACCTTCTCAATTACTTTTCCTAAAAGCCAGTAAGAAATATTTGAATATGCGTATTTTTCTCCAGGCGTAAAAGAAAGTTCGGATTCTTCTTCCAAAACCGCCGACAAAGCATTGGACTCGCTGAATTTTTGATGATCTTCTTCCAAATGCAGCCAGTTCAGAGGTATAGGATTGGGAACACCCGAAGTCTGATTCAATAGATGGTGAATTCTAATTTCACCTCCATAAGGATGGCCCGAAAAATACTGGCTTAACTTGTCGGTTAGTTTTATTTTTTTGG
>CAMYJG010000156.1:1939-3750 GCA_947258695.1 uncultured Ectothiorhodospiraceae bacterium
CATAAAGCACCTCAACTCATGTTTTTGCTTCTTTTTAATCATGCCATCCAAGAACACAATATGCCAGCTAAGAAACGGAAATTTATCTGGAATATTAGATTTAAAGTTACCCATGAACATAAGGCGAAATTGAGATTCTAGCCTCTATTGGTTTGGGGAATGATTGAGCGGAAATGAGTATTTAAAATAAACTTCCAGGATGGAAAATCTTATTTTTCTTTTAATTTACTTGAATCAGCATGACTTGGCGCCTTATTATAAATAAGATCAAGAGATTTTAGAAAGACCAACATGTTGAATCAACCCAATTTGCATTCACTTGCCATTGCTAATCAAACATTATTAATCATAAATAGTTTTCAGCATTTTCTGAAACGCGATTTAATTTCGCTAAGAAAGGATTTAAAAAGTTTCGCCGACAAGAAAAACTCCATCAGCGCGCCACATATGCTATCACTTGAATTGGTTGAACAATTATTTTTTTCGCCTTTTGTTCTATTGTCACACACACCCCACTCAGATCCCGATTTTAATTATGCCAATGCTAAAGCACTGGAATTGTTTGAATATGACTGGGATGCAATCATCAAAATTCCGTCGCGTTATTCCGCAGAAAAAAGCGATCGTGAAGCCCGTGAAAATCTGTTGGCTGCAGTAGATAAACGAGGATTTATTGACAATTATTCAGGAATTAGAATTTCTTCCACTGGAAAACGATTCAAAATCAACAACGCAATCATCTGGAATTTGATCGATGAAAAAAACAACTATCGTGGACAGGCTGCGTATTTTGATGACTGGGAATTTTTACCCTAGAATCAATAAAGAAGCTTTTAAGCTATTTCACAAGTTTTAGAAAATTTATTTTCAGGCAATCAAAATCATGGCAACGCCTACCAGCATGAGTAGCGCGGCAGAAAAATTTTTAATGATGCCTTTTTCATGAAACCACCAGGCGCCATAGATTACGCCAAACAGCAGGCTTAAGCGCTTAACCGCAATCATGTATGCCGCTTCCACCAGTGCAATGGCAAGAAAATGGGTAATCACCATAATTGCCATTAACACACCAACCAACAAATGGGGCCAGAAATTTTGTTTGAGAATCAGCAACGTTTTTGGGCGATGCACTGCAACCAACAAAAGTGTCGCCGTCGCTATGGTAACAAAATAAATTGCACCAAAACTACTCGGTTCGGCATATTGCATAGCCGCTTTCGAGCCCACCGCAGTAATACTATAAATGAAAGCGGCCAATAGCATTTTTTGTGACCCTCGCTGAGAGGTAATAGCTTTGAATGGTGTTAACCAGGTAACTTCATTTTTATCATCACGATAATCCAGATTGATAATATAAGTACCAATCACAATAAAAATAATACCTAAAGCACCTTGAACAGAAATTGTTTCACCCAAAGTTACCCAGCCGGTAAAAATGCTGAATACCGGCGTAAAAGATAAATAAGGCAATGTTTGATAAAGTGGCGCTTCGTGGATTGCCTGCACATATAACAACATGGCGAGAATTTCCAATGGAATCATTAGCAATAACCACAACCAGAATTCGTGACTAAGCCCTGTTGGCAATGGCACAAAGAATAAAACGGGAACCAACAGAACAGCCGGCACGACAAAACGCACCAATAGAATCGCATAAGTCGAGTAGCCAGAAAGATATTTTTTACCCAACGCATCAGCGGTGGCCAAACTAAATGCGCAGATCAGTGACAAGCTAAGCCAATCCATCAAATTAGACTAACAAATGTTTCAAACAATTGGCTTGTAGCTTCCCAGCTAAATCATAATTACCT
>CAMYJG010000157.1 GCA_947258695.1 uncultured Ectothiorhodospiraceae bacterium
TGGTTTTTCTATCAAACTTTTCCAAATGAAGGGTAAATCTTCAATACCGAATTGATTAGGCAAGCGCTTACTTTTAATTTCGTACCAGTGAGGGTTACCCCTTTTAGCGACTAATTAAAGGGGTCAGAGCCCTTTAAAAGGGTTGATAGTAATTAATTTTTAATATTGATATAGTTTTACCACTTAGCATGATGCTGATTTTATTTTGATAAATAACACAAGGATGTTGTTATGCCTCGTAAACCTCGATTTTTTCTTCCGGGCGTACCTGCCCATATTGTTCAGCGTGGTCATAGTCGTGAACCTGTCTTTTTTGAAGACAGTGATTATCGCGCTTATCTCGATTGGCTGGATGACGCCGCCACGCGTTATCAATGTCACATTCATGCTTATGTTTTGATGACTAATCATGTCCATCTGTTAGTGACACCCAGTGATAAACAGGGGGTTAGTCGAATGATGCAATATATGGGACGGCGGTATGTTCCTTATATAAATCATTCATATGGTACAAGTGGGAGTATTTGGGAAGGGCGCTATAAAGCATCCTTGATTCATGACGAACAATATTTACTGACGTGTATGCGATATATCGAATTAAACCCGGTTAGAGCCAATATGGTTAATCATCCTGGGCAGTATCGATGGAGTAGTTATCGATTTAATGCACTTGGAAAGGAAAATAGTTTGATTACCCCTCATGAACTTTATTTAGGGCTTGGTGATACAGATATGTGTCGATTTGAAGCATATCGCACGATATTTAAAGCACATGTTGAGGAGGATGTTATTAATGATATACGGGCTGCATGGCAAACAGGTACTCCTTTAGGTAATGACTTCTTTAGAGAAAAGATTGAACGAAAATTGAAAAGTAAGGTAGGTCAATCCAGGCGCGGTAGACCCAATAAACAAGTTACTGGTGCATGATTTAATGACCAAAATGTGGAAATATTTGCTTTAAATTGACGTGATTACATGTAGAATTAAAATCATAGAGTCGATAGATGTTGAAGGGATTTCAGTATTATTGGCAGTATTCTCGCTCCCTTCCTCTTCTCAATATTCAAATTAATGGAATAAAAAATAACAGTAAGGGAGTATTGCATGGCCTCAAAAGTCGCAATCGGGCAGACGCAAATTGGCGTCATTGTCAGGGGTAAAAAAAACGAGAAACATAAACCGGGCGTAATGGAGCAGCACGCAGATTGTATTTTACCTGGAGGTGAACCTGTCGGTTTTTTTGGAGGCGGTGGGGATCACTCAAGTGGCTCCAGTGGAGGTAGCTCAGGCAGTTCAATAAATTCCTGGGCGAATGGGCCTTCAATTTCTCTTAATTCCACGGGTATGAATATGAAAGGAATGGTTGCCCAGTATAAAGAGCTACGCAAAATCAGGCCGATGTATGTTGATGTTAAACTGGCATTAAAATACAAGGTTCAATCAACTGTTCTTGTGCTGGACGTCAGCAAGGCTCAGGCTGATCTCTTTAAGCAGTTTTGGACCAACTTAAAATTAAACCCGGGTGGTTTTAGTTTGCTGGGTGCTAATTGTTCAACGCATGCTTCGGAAGCTTTTATCGCGGCTAATATTGTTTCAAAAGGGTTTCGAAAGGTATACCTGGTTTAGATACACCAGACAATTTATATAAGCAATTAAAAATAAGCCACTCTGGTACAGTAAAGTCATATAACGGACATATTGGCGCAGAGAAAAATGGAATTCACTATGACCTCGTTATCGGATAAATTTTTACAGCTGTTACTTATTTATCCGTTTTTAATTATTTTTGGAGGATGCAGTATGGCTGCAGATATTGATTTAAAATGGGAATGGCCTGATGAAAGAGAGGCTAAAGATAAACTGTTAGTTAAAATTAAAAATATTAAGAAAGAAAGTTCGGGTTTGTTTGGTACAAAAAAATCGCCATCACTTGTTGATGCTTTACCGGATGCGACTAAAGTAACGGGTTTAGTATTAAGTGATGATAAAGCTATTAGTGGCAAGTCAGTTGAGCTAGTGCTACCGGCGTTAGAGCTTGAGGGTATTAGTAATGGCAACCTGGTTATGCTTGGCCTGGTTAATACTAACACTTGTATTTGTATCAAGGCCGTTGAATCAGAAAGTTCGGATTTGAGTAAAATATCCTGTAATTAACTTGATAATTTATATATTAACAGCAGTAATTGCTATTTACTTATGTTTGTTGGTGTATTTTTATTTAATTCAGAACAAACTGGTATTTCCCGGTGCTTACCAAAAGCCGAATTTTCTGCTTTATAAAAATATTGAGAGTTTATCGGTATCAATAGCTAGCAGACCTTATCTTCAAGGTTGGTGTATTCAGGGTGCTGATAACACATCAAATAGTATTGCTATATATTTTGGAGGCAATGGAGAAGATGTGGCAAATGTACTTGATGTTATTAAGCAGGTGCACGTAAGTAAAATTTATTCATTCAACTATCGTGGTTATGCTTTAAGCAAAGGTAAGATAAACGAACAAGGTATCTACGATGATGCGCTAGCTATATTCGATGAGTTAAAGAAAGAAAACGAAAATAAAAATATTATTGTTATAGGGCAGAGTTTAGGAACAGCTATAGCAGGCTATTTGGCGGCAAAACGTGATGTATTTAAACTAGTATTAATATCACCATTTACCAGCATTAAGAAAGTTGCCAATAGGGTTATTCCTTTTATGCTTTTTAGTTTTATCCTTAGAAGTACATTTTACCTGGAAGAATATGCTAAAGAAATTAAGTGCCCGGTTCTTGTAGTCGGTGCTGAAAACGATACTATTATTCCGCTTTCTATTTCGAAAGAGTTTTATAGTGCATTGAATGGCGTTAAAAATTTATCGATTATTCCAAATTTACATCATAATAATATATTGCTATCTAAAAGCACTTTTAACGAGATAAATAGGTTTTTATAAGGCTTCTATATAAGGGCTCTGACCCCTTTAATCCAGGTGCTGACGGTTTGTATTCAGTTTCTGTTGAAACCTATAAAGGTATTCTTCAAAGAATTATTATTGATGTATAGAAATTATGAAATTTAGAGTAGTTTGTAAAACATTACTTAAGATGGTGTGTTAGGATAGTCGTGTAACCTTTTAACTCAAACGACAAGTAATTTCAATTAATGGGGTTAGAGCACAATTTTTGATTATACAGTTTTAAATTATCTATAAATGAGTGGCTACTAACGACCCAAAGCGGAGATCCAAATTAAAACTGTTCTAAAATGTACCAGAATTAAAATCATAAATGGATTAATGTGATGAAAAAATCATTTG
>CAMYJG010000158.1 GCA_947258695.1 uncultured Ectothiorhodospiraceae bacterium
TCTCGCCTTGCTTACGATAGGTCAGCATGGACTGTTCAGGGAATCGATCGGCATACTTATAATGATCCAGATGCTGTTTAAATGAGCCATCATTTTGGGAAATTAATTTTCTGGCCAATGGATCAACTTTATCGACTAACCATTGATCCGGATCATTTTGTTGCAACGACCAGGATATAATATCCAGACTTTCATCCAGTACATTCCCCTCTGGTAAAACCAGCACTGGTACGGTTCCTTTTACCGATGCCTTCAACATAGATTCAGGCTTATCAGCCAGTAACACCTCTCTTAATTCGACTTCAATTCCCGCATAACGAATAGCCATACGCGCACGGATGGCATAAGGACAACGGCGAAAGGAATATAATATTGGTATTGTGGGCACTAATGTGTGTAACGACTTAGATTAGGACGAAATTCAGGAATCAATGGATGCGTTTTCTCTAACAAGGTAAACACACTAACATGGCTTGTTTGAATAGTGGCGCAGACAGCGACCGGATATTTTTGGCCAGAAATTAACGAGCACCGGCCCTAAACCAGAATTTTCTAAAACAAGCGCTTTAAAATTGTCAGAATTCGCGTCATGCATGAAAGGTGAATCTAAAGAATCCAGCATCGAGTACGGGGCCTGTTAATTTGTCCAATTATTCGAGAATCGAATTTTAGCCTATTTGCCAGACCAACTGGGGAAGAATAATTTATCTAATTTGTAATATAGGCTTGACTAATGGACCGAACGGTCCTATATTAACCCCATGAACGTAGGACGCCCCCGAGAGTTTAATTCTGAGCAAGCACTCGATGCGGCCATGCACCTTTTCTGGCGTAAAGGGTATGAGGCCACTTCGATGCATGACCTGCTGGACACCATGCAGTTATCCAAAAGCAGCCTCTATCAAACCTTTGGCAATAAGCACCAATTATTTCAATACTGCCTGGAAAACTACCGCGAGTTAATCACCTGCATGTTTGAAAAGGGTTTAAACGAAGCCAAATCTGGAAAAAAATTCATCGAGCAAACCTTCATGATGCTACTTGAAAATACCGAACCGGCTGATAAACGTATCGGTTGCTTAATAACCAACACGGCCGCTGAATTTTCACAACGAGATCCTGATATTGCTGCTTTGACTAAAAAGGGAATGGAATCGTTCACCCAGGTTTTTTTACAGGCGGTCAAGAAGGCACAACAAGATGGTGAAATTAGTCCTTCACGAGACCCAATGAAACTGGCCTATTATTTGATGGCCAATGTTACTGGTATCAATATGATGATCAAAGCCGGTGCGAGTCAGGAAACCCTGCAAAATATCGCATCTGAGGTGATCGCTTCTTTAAATTAATGAACTAAATAAATTTAAATTTTTTTGGCTTATTTTGGACCGATTGTTCCATTATTAACCTCTTCTACAACCGACAAAAAGGAGAACATTATGTCGTTTACTATTCACACCAAAACCACCGCGCCGGATATCTCAAATACGATCTTAGAGAATTTTGAACAGGCAATGGGATTTGTTCCGAACCTGCTTGGGATCGTTGCTGAATCGCCGTTTGCATTACAAGCTGTTGAGTTTGTTAACCACCATCTGGACGACAGTGTGCTGACCCCCATTGAACAACGAGTCGTGACGATCACCAGTAGCATGGTTGAAGCAACTGCGTGCCGGCAAACCTTTAGTCGATGCGAAACTTGAAACACTTCGTCAATTCACTTTAAACCTGATACACAACAAAGGCTGGGTACCTGAGAATGAAGTTGAAGCATTTATTGAACAGGGTTTTACACGAGCACATGTACTTGATGTGACCACACTTATCGCTTTGATGACATTAACCAATTATGTCAGTCATATTTCTAATCTACCGTTAGATGAAAATTTCATGCCCCAACAATGGACAACAACACAACAGAAAACGGCATAAGCGAGATTGAAAATTTCTGTGTAATAAAAAAATCCCCGGACTTTCCGGGGATTTAATTTCCATTAAACACTTGTTCAGTGTGAGTTGCTGAAGAATACTTGAATTAGTCGTCACATTAAACTTACATATAATGCTCCATCACCAGACTCCTCCGGAACACGGGTATAATCCTCCCAGCTTAATCTAGAAAATCACAGATAAATTAAGGCCAATACCAATTATTAAATAGCTAAAATTATACGTATAAGATGCTTAAACAATTAATTCATAAATTGTTTTACTTTAACAGCGGATGGTCTTTAGGTAAGGATTTTGAATACCATATAGCAAGCTTATGACGCATGGTTTTCTGTGAGACCTGATCTTCGGGTAAAGGCTGGATTTTTTTATCGTGAACTAGTAAACGATATACATAGAGAATTTTTTCACTTTGTTGATCATGCGCTTCAAATTCTACTGCACCACGTTCTTCAGCATATTTAATTGCTTCAAGTATTGCTTGTTTAGTTAATTCTGCCTCATTTTTTAATTTCTTCATGGACCCCTCCGATTATAATAACGTAGATAGATCTCTTATTTACGAATTGTATAACAGGGTTTATATTTTGTACCTGGTAATTTCATTCTATGCGATGAAACAAATGATGCAAGCAATGCATCCATTGGCTCCATTATTCTTGTATCGCCATGAATCTCAAAGTTGCCATATTCTTCGATCGCCTTAATACCTTCAGCTTTCACATTTCCTGCAACGACACCTGAAAACATCCTGCGTAAATTGGCCGCGAGAAGATGTTTGTCCTGATCCAG
>CAMYJG010000159.1 GCA_947258695.1 uncultured Ectothiorhodospiraceae bacterium
CCGGCACCAATAGTCGCATTTTTCCCTATATTTACAGGGGCAACGAGCTGTGACGCAGAACCGACGAAGACATTATCTTTTATCACTGTTTGATGCTTATTAGCACCATCATAATTACAGGTAATTGTTCCTGCTCCCAGGTTGACATTCTTTCCAACCATTGAATCACCAACGTAGGTTAAATGATTTACTTTGCTGCCTAATCCAATAAAACTTTTTTTAATTTCTACAAAATTACCAATATGCGTGTCATCAGATAAAACCGCACCAGGTCTAAGTCTTGCAAAAGGACCAACCTGACTCCCCTTACCGACAGATGCCATGTCTAAAACACTCATTGGCAAAATTGTAACGTCATCTGCAATTTTAGAATCTTTTATTACACAATTAGCACCAATAGAAACATTACTTCCAATTGATACGTTACCTTCAATTACGGTGTTGATATCAATAAAGATATCTGTCCCATGACTAATTGTCCCACGCAAATCAATTCTTAATGGATCGGCAAGTGTAACGCCTGCAGCCATTAATTTATTAGCTTGCTCTTGTTGATAATGTCGTTCCAATTCTGCAAGTTGTAAACGGTTATTTACACCCCTTACTTCATACTCATTATCTGGCTGAGTGGTATGAACTTTGATGCCATCATTAACTGCCATTGCGATTACATCGGTTAAATAATATTCTTTCTGGGCATTATTATTATCTAATTGACTTAACCAACTTTTTAACAAATTGGCTTTCACCGCTAAAATACCGGTGTTTACTTCATGTATCTTTTTAATTTCATCCGTAGCATCTTTTTCTTCAGTTATGTTTTTAACATGCCCTGATTTATCTCGAACTATTCGACCATAGCCCTGTGGGTTTTCCAGGTGCACTGTCAAAAGTGACATACCATCTGTTGCCTGGTTCAGTAGATCTGCTAGCGTATCAATATGAATAAGAGGCACATCACCGTATAAAATTAATACAAGCTCATCATCATGCAAACGATCTGACACCTGATCAACTGCATGTCCTGTACCTAATTGTTCTTTTTGATGTACCCAATTTATAGCAGGATCATTAATTACTTGTTGAACTTGTTCTCCGCCATGTCCATATACAATATTAATATACTTAGGTTTCAACTCTTTTGAAGTATTTATAACGTGTTGAACTAGTGGAATACCAGCAAGCGGATGAAGCACTTTTGGCATTGAAGATTTCATTCTTGTGCCCTGGCCAGCAGCAAGAATAATAACATTTAGATGGCTATTATTTGTCATGGTTTAATGTACTTTAGAACTATCAGTTTGGTTTTCTGCTGGGCGACCAGATCCTGCCTCATCAACGGTTGCATCACGAATATCAACAATCGTCATTTTAAAAGTCATTGTTTTTCCTGCATAGGGGTGGTTACCATCAAAAACAACTTCACCATTCTCAATCGACTTTACAACAAACATCAAAGCTTCACCTTTGTCATTTTTAAATGACGCAACTTCACCAACTTTATGGTATTCAGGGGGGACATTCTCTAGCTTATCACGGATTACCTTGCTTTCATCGTATTTGCCAAAACCCTGCTCAGGTTTAACGGTAACTCTTCTTGTTTCGCCTACCTTGGCACATAACTCATCGGCATATCATTTTTTTCAACAATATTCTCATCTTCATCAAGAATAATGCATTTAAATGTCACCACTTTATTTTTGCTTACAACTTCTTCAGACATAACTAAACCGTATAAATACTAAAGTTAACTCAGAAACTATTTACGTGATATACGTAAATTTATGTTTATCATCACGTTTATAATTATATTTTTCTCAGAAAGTAATTTTTGTCAGAGCAAGGCAGAAAATGGCGAAAAACCGGAGCGTACAATCAGTACGTGAGGATTTTGAGCTATTTTCTAACGCAGCGCTGGCTAAAAGTACGCACTGAGAAATAAAAAAAGGGCAGTATACATTATATACTGCCCTTCCTTATCTGAGAACCGCTTTAAAATCAGCTAATTAACGAATTTTTTTACGCAAATTCTCTATCATTTGTAACTGCGCTACTGCTTCAAGTAATTTGGCTTGCGCTTCAGCAATTTCCATCTCACCTTCGCGGTTAGCAATTGCTTCTTCAGCAGCCTGTTTTGCTTCCATTGCAGCAGCTTCATCCAGATCATGTGCTCGAACAGCGGTATCAGACAGAATAGTCACTGTACCTGGCTGAACTTCCATCATGCCACCTGATACATAA
>CAMYJG010000160.1 GCA_947258695.1 uncultured Ectothiorhodospiraceae bacterium
CTGTGCGCAAAACACATATGTTAATGGTTTGTAACTCAGATAATGCGGTGTATATGGAAAAACGCCCTCCAACGGGTATCTGGGGTGGTCTGTGGTCGTTTCCTCAATGCGAAGACGAAAATGATGTAAATGATTGGCTGCAAAACAAACTTCCCTTTGAGCTGCAAAGCCAAACTGAATGGCAACAAATTCGCCATACCTTTAGTCATTTTCATCTGGATATCACACCGGTTTTTATCAAGGTCGGTAACAACCCTAAAAACATTGTGATGGAAGAAAAGCCGGCAGTCTGGTATAAAATGGGCCAAAATCCGGATCGGGGTTACGCCACACCGGTAATGAATCTAATAAAAAAACTTGAGACAACAATAGGAGCTTGAAATGGCCCGCATGGTACATTGCGCAAAACTGGGTAAAGAAGCTGAAGGCTTGGATCGTCCAACTTATCCTGGCGATTTAGGTAAACGTATTTTCGAAAATATTTCTAAAGAAGCCTGGGGAGCCTGGGTGCGCCATCAGACTATGCTACTAAACGAATATCGTCTAAGTCCTATCGATCCAAAAGCGCGTAAATTCCTGGAAACGGAAATGGAAAAATTTCTTTTCAGTGAAGGTGATGCCTCTATGCCAGAAGGTTATGTGCCGCCAAAGGATTAATCTCCAATCCGAAAAAATTAAATCAATTTCAAGTTTTTACTTGACTAATCAGGTCGCAGAAGCTTTAATACGCGTCCACTTGCCCAGGTAGCTCAGTCGGTAGAGCAGGGGACTGAAAATCCCCGTGTCGGTGGTTCGATTCCGCCCCTGGGCACCACTATTTTTTCTTGTTCCCCATAGTTTTTATTCACTCCAGCGTTTGCATTAAGCATCCTTTTATGTGCTTTAACACGGCCCGACTTGTTCGTTGTTTTGCGTGTTAAATGCGGAAAGGTTCTAGTTAATTTACTCTCTCTAATTTTTCAATTGTATTTCACTATAACACGTTTGATTCGAATCTATTAGGCTCAATGGGATGCAAATCATTGTACATCTCAATTTTTAAATAAATTCAACCAAAAGGTTGACAAACAATGCGGCCGGGCCTATATTCAACTATATGGTTGAATATAAAAGTGAAGAAAAGCTTTCAGAATTGTTGAAAGCGGTGAGTGATACCACGCGACGGTCGCTGTTGACGCAGTTAGTGCAGCAAGGGCCAACGCGGGTAACGGATCTGGCCGGCTATTATGCGATGTCGTTAAACGCAATCTCCAAGCACATTAAAGTGCTGGAAAAGGCGGGACTTGTGTCGCGCAAAACAATCGGTCGGGTTCATTGGATAGAGGCTAATCTGCAACCCATAAAAGAAGTCGAGTCATGGTTTAGTGAGCTGAAGTCAATTTGGGAGTTGCGATTGGAAAAGCTAAATAATTTGTTAACCAAAGGAGAAACAAAGAATGACTGATTTAAGAGTAAGTTTACAAAAAACCATTGATGCACCCATTAATAATGTATTTGATGCCTGGCTGGATGCGAAAACCATGTCGAAATTCATGATGCCGATGAATGAAATGTACTTATCTAAAAGTTGATCGACCCAATAAATTGGTGTTTAGCTGGGAGTCGCCTTTCTCTACCGATGGTAGTACGGTCACGCTCAACTTTCAGGCGGAAGGTGATGCCCAAACTATGGTGGAGCTGACGCACGTGAAATTCATTGATGAGCAAGCGCGCGCAAATCATGCAGGCGGTTGGTCGACCATCCTGGATAGATTGGAGCAGGTTTCAGCATCGGCTCAGCCAGTGCCGGCCGCTGTTGAGTGATACCTGGTAAAATTAATGCGAGATAAGGTAACGAAGAGTGTCGTAAATGGGGGGGCTGACACTCTTCGCGAAGTTAACGGTTTTTAATCAGGTAAAGCTTTTTATTTAATTGTCGCGTTTTTGTTTTTTCTGGTTTAGCTTTGTTGGTTATCACAGGGACAAACAGTTGTTTGTTTTTTACGCGGTTACATAAAGTAGCGTCACACATGTCGTTTCTCCTCTAACGTAAATGTTTAACATTATGTGCTGTATTTTACATTATGTTAAACATGTGTCAAACGGTTTGTTCTGTTTAGGTAATTTGCATGTAATTATCTGAATATTAGATTGATTTATGCGTATTTGGGTGATTTCTTACAAGTGTGTCTGTTAAACTTTACATAAGTTTTCTTAAACTGTTATACAATTGTGTTGTGAAAT
>CAMYJG010000161.1 GCA_947258695.1 uncultured Ectothiorhodospiraceae bacterium
TACCACTCGTACTCTGTTCTGCTGCCACGTTTACACTCGTCTCAACTACACTATCCATTTACAATCAGCCTCAATATAAAATCTTTTACTCTAAGAACAGCCAGTTACTTGGTCAGAATTAATTTACCTTTACTGGTTTTTCTTAAACGATACTCTTCACCTTCATGCTCAATAATCAACTCTCGGCGATTCACAAACAAACTTTCGCTACTTGCTCGCTGCATGCTTGCTGTTTTTTGTATGTTGGATATCGCATCAACATTCTCAGTTTTGCTAAACTTGTCACTCATTTGATAACTCACATCAATTCTTCTACTACAAAAAATTATCTTTACCGCCATTAACACGCTGCTGAAAAAACTAGTCTTTTTCTGTCTAACAAATTAACGTACAAAAAGTTTTACTCCCACAGAGGATACCCACTCTATAAAATTATCAAGCCACGATTCTTTGGAAGCGTACAGTTAATTATAATGATAACGATTATCATTTGCAACATCATTATCATATACAGGGAGAAGGCAGTTTAGTTTGGTCTAAACAGTCTTAGACATATACCATGACGTATATCATGAGGATTAGCTGTAAGAATCCGTTTTTGTGACACCTTAAATTAGATTATTTCCCTAATTGACTGCTTAGGGTCAACAGCACGCATTCTTATAATAATATTCAACGGCAGCTACTGGCTAAAAGCAGAATTACTTAATTTTTAAATAACACATCTTCTTGAAAAATTAAAAAAGTCATTAATTGTGAAGTCAGTTATAGAGAACAGACTCGAATTTCTACAATTAAAGCACCAGGGGTAAAGTCGTTTCTATCAGTATTCTGACTCGCTTCATACCATCGATCAGATTCGTCTCTATCTGATCCATAGTAATTTCTTCATCGACACGTCCTGCCCCCCAATTAGCCACCACGGCACAGGTGGCATAATCCATTTCCAGTTCTCTGGCTAGCGCTGCTTCAGGCATACCGGTCATACCTACAATATCGCAGCCATCTTTTTCCAGTTTATTAATTTCGGCCGCTGTCTCTAACCTTGGGCCCTGTGTTGCACCATAGACACCACCGTCGATGACATTAAATTCACTCCTGGTAAAATCAATATGTCGATCCGGATTAAAGTCATCACTAAAAAAAGTATGCTCGCGACCATAGGTATAATCAATTAACTGATCAGGAACAACGATGGTTTTGGGCGCCATTTTCTCTGTAATACCGCCTACTGCTGCGACCGCAATAATCTGCTCTACACCCAGTGACTTAAGAGCCCAGATGTTAGCCTGGTAATTAATTTTATGCGGCGGAATGGTATGTCCATGACCATGCCGGGCAATAAATACAACCGACTCGTTGCATAATTCACCAATGATGAGTGGCGCCGAAGCCGGCCCATAGGGTGTATTTACCATTTGTTTATGTACGATTTTGAGATCACTTAACCGGGCCAGCCCGGTACCACCGATAATTGCTAATTTAGACATTCAGACCTCAATTGTTGTTTTCTCCCGTCATTTACGGGCTAAAGACGTACATTATTTTTTAAATATTGTTAAAATTGTATTTTGCTTTGCCGCAGAATGCCAGTCTCGCATATTGACGGCATCATGCTTTTTAAAACGATTAAAACAGGATTCTGTCATGTCTGAAAACACGAAAGTCAAAATTGAAACTACCCTGGGCGATATGGTACTGGAGCTTTACGCCGATAAAGCACCGATTACCGTTGAAAACTTTTTGACTTATGTAAAAGATGATTTTTTCAGTGATACCATTTTCCACCGTGTTATCCCAAATTTTATGATTCAGGGTGGCGGCATGTTAGAAGATATGTCTCAGAAAGAAACCCGCGATGCGATTAAGATCGAAGCCGATAACGGCCTGAGTAATGATCGCGGCACTGTTGCCATGGCAAGAACTATGATTCCGGATTCAGCTACTGCACAGTTCTTTATCAATGCTAAAGATAATACTTTCCTTAACCACACTGCACCGACCGATCAGGGCTGGGGCTATTGTGTATTTGGTAAAATCATCGAAGGCATGGATGTTGCCGATAAAATTATCAGCGTTCCGACTACAATGAAAGCCGGTCACAGCGATGTGCCTGTTGATGCAATCACTATCACAAAAGTTTCTATTGTCGACTAACTAAATCGACTAGTTAATGAAAACAGAGTTAGCTGAAATATTATTTATTTCAGACCTACATCTATCTACTGAAAGACCCGCCATTATTGAACTGTTTAACCGATTCATTAAAGAGCGGGCTATTCACGCACAAGCGCTTTATATTCTCGGTGATTTTTTTGAATACTGGCTCGGAGATGATGATCCAGCTAATGAATTCGATAGTGTTTTCAAATCATTCGAATTATTACATCAACACAAAGTTCCTGTTTATTTTATGCACGGCAATCGTGACTTCCTGATTCAACAAGATTTTGCTAAACGTACCCATTGTCAGCTGATGACAGACCCTGAATCCATTGTTATCGACAATACACAAATCACATTAATGCATGGTGATAGCCTGTGCACTGATGATATTGAATATCAGCAGTTTAAACT
>CAMYJG010000162.1 GCA_947258695.1 uncultured Ectothiorhodospiraceae bacterium
ATTTCCTGTTTGGGGTAAAACGCGTCCAGCAACCCTGGTCTGGTTGGTGGTTGACGACCAAAAGCAGCGTGTATTAATTGGTAATAGTACACCTCACATAAGTCGTGCCCACATAAAACAGGAAGCAACTAAAAAAGGATTACCATTTCGTTTACCTCTGTTAGATTTAGAAGATCAGTCAAAACTACAGGTAACAGATGTATGGGGAAATTTTGAAGATACCATTTTAGCTGCTTCTGCTCGTTACCAGACAGAAGCGGTGTTAGTAGGGCGGGTTTATTTAAGTTTCGCTAAAACCTGGAACACACGTTGGAGTTTATATTCAGCAGGACAACGTCAGGACTGGGATATCAGTAATAGTGAATCGTTACGTGCGGCGGTAAACGAAGGTTTGGCTAGAACCGGCGAAGTTTTATCAGTGCGCTTTGCCCAGGTAGATATATTACAAGATAGCAGTAAAGTTTTGTTACAAATTAAAAATATTTCAGATTTAAAAACGTATAACAAGGTTTTAAAATATTTAAAAAGTTTGAGTGTTGTTAATAATGTTCAGGCATATCAGGTGAATACGGATAACGTTATTTTTAGTATGACTAGCCGAAATGGACGTTTAGGTGTTGCTCAGTCGATTGCACTTGGGCATGTTTTAGTGACTGATGACAGTCAATCTGTAGTGCCGGTAGATACAGAGAAAAAATCAGAAAAGTTAATTGCCGATCTTAAATATAAACTGGTACCGTGACTAAAAACGATATTCCAAATATCATAAGCATAGTACGCATAGTACTGGTCGTGCCTATTACCTATTATTTGTGGAGTCAAAATTATTTAGTCGCATTATTACTTTTTCTGGTAGGCGGGCTGTCTGACGGCCTTGATGGCTTTCTTGCTCGTCGTTATCACTGGGAAACAGAATTAGGTGCAATGCTTGATCCCATGGGTGATAAACTTATGATGTTAAGTGCCTACCTTTTATTAGGTTGGCACAGTTTATTGCCCTGGTGGTTAGTCATTCTGGTTATATCGCGTGATTTAATTCTCGTATTTGGTACCTTGTTGTATCGCAAGTTTGTTGCAGTTGCAAAGCTCAAACCTTTGTATATTAGTAAGCTGAATACTGTTTTTCAGATTTTGCTGGTATTAATTATTATGGTTTCCCAGGTAATTACAATAAACCAGTTAATTGTTGATAGTATTTTATGGCTGGTTGCAATTACAACTGTTATGAGTGGCTATGCTTACATTCATGAATGGGGCAACCGCGCCTGGCATACTTTAAAAGGAAACGAGGGTAATGACTCATGATTGAATCAAGTAAAGGTATTTGGTTAGCTTTCTTTGTTGTTGTTTGTTTTGTGTATTAATTTATTTGTTAGCTCCAATACTAATGCCTTTTATGTCTGCTGCGGTACTTGCTTATATTGCTGATCCTCTTGCGGATAAATTTGAAAAAAAGATGTCACGCACATTAGCGGTAAGCGTGGTGTTTATGGGCTTGTCATTAATTGCAGTGTTAGTGATTCTTATTGTACTGCCATTGATAGAAAAACAGATTGTCGTACTTGCTGAAAAAGTACCTCTTTATCTTGATCGCGCTCAACAATACTTATTGCCAATGCTAAAGGAACAGTTTGGTTTAGACATCGCATCCCTGGATATAAATACCATAAAAAATTCGCTATCTAGTTACTGGAAAGCAGCAGGTGGGATAGCTGCAAATGTACTGGGCTCTATTTCCCGCTCCGGGTTAGTTTTGGCTGGTTGGGTTGCCAATTTTGTGTTGATGTTGGTGGTCACTTTTTATTTATTACGTGATTGGGATGTCCTGATAGAAAAAGTTCATGCACTGATACCTCGTAAAAATGAAAAAACCATTACCATGATTGCAAAAGAATCGGATGAAGTATTAGGTGCTTTTTTCCGCGGACAAATGCTGGTTATGTTAGTTTTATCCGCAGTGTATACCATAGGTCTGATGATGGTTGGATTAGATATGGCCTTGTTAATTGGTAGTTTATCAGGGCTGGTAAGTTTTGTGCCTTACCTTGGCTTTATTATAGGAATTGTTGTTGCCAGTATTGCCGCATTGATGCAGTTTCAGGAAGTCATGCCATTAGTTTATATTGCTCTTGTTTTCATGACTGGTCAGGCATTAGAGGGAATGCTGCTAACGCCATGGTTAGTTGGTGATAAAATTGGTTTGCACCCGGTGGCGGTAATATTTGCGGTGCTGGCAGGTGGCCAGTTATTTGGCTTTGTTGGTATTTTATTGGCATTGCCTGTAGCCGCAGTGATTGCTGTTGTGCTACGTCATGTTCACCAACGTTATACTGCAAGCGAGCTTTACGCTGAATAATATTACCTGTTCTTAAATACAATGAGCCAACAACTTACACTCGGTATTCGTTTACATGACGATGCAACCTTTGAGAATTATTTTTCTGGTCAAAATGAGCAGGTTATTCATAACCTGAAGAATCAGAATGATGCGTAT
>CAMYJG010000163.1 GCA_947258695.1 uncultured Ectothiorhodospiraceae bacterium
ACCGCTGATAAGCATAATTAGTTTTGCCATTTTGCCATCTCATTCCTATAAACTATAACGATTTAAATACTTGTAGGGGTGCGTAGCTCGACACAACCTTGTATCTCTCTCGATATCCTGTTTAGCTAACAGTATATCAGGAAATGTGATGAACCTGCGCCCAACCAGAGGTACATAACCTGTCTCGTAGATAAGGTCTCACATTTCAATTATCTTTAAAGCTGTATGGTATCCAAGCCCGTTTATTTTAACTGAGGCTGCATGAACAAGGAGAGCAAGAAGATGATGACGATTATTGGTATTGATATTAGTAAGGACAAAAATGATTGTTGCTGGTTACGTGATACAGAAACCGGCAAAGTAAAGACAAAAGTTTTAAAAAATAATGCAGCTGGCTTCCAGGCGTTGATTGAGTGGGTATTAAAAAACACTGGTCAACCGATTGAATCTATTCACTTCATTATGGAAGCAACCGGCATTTATCATGAAGCACTGGCTTATGCGTTATATAAGGCAGGCGCTTCAGTCTCTGTTATCAACCCCGCACAAATGCATAGTTACATCAAAAGCTTAGGAAAGCGCAGTAAAACAGACAAGAAGGATAGCGTTATCATTGCACGCTATGGCGCAACGCAATCTCCATTGCTATGGCAACCTGAAGCGAATGAAATACGTGAGCTAAAAGCTCTTATTGCACGTTATGAAGCGATTTGCTGCGATTGTCAGAGGGAACAGAATCGCCTTGAAAAAGCTGAAATAACACAAGCATCATCAATTGTTATCGACTCAATCAATACAGTGATTCTGGAGCTAACAAAGGAAAAGAAGCGGATTAAAAAGTTAATTGATGATCATATCAATCGTTACCCTCAATTAAAAAAGGATAGAACTTATTTAGAAAGCATTCCTAGTATCGGACCTGTCTTATCTCAATATATGATCGCCCTAATACGCAGCCGTGATTTTTCCTCTGCAAAAGAATGCTCTGCTTTTGTGGGCTTAAATCCTATCATGCATGAGTCTGGCTCAAGTATTCGAGCACGTCCTCATTTATCAAAAATGGGAAACGCAAAACTTCGATCAAAATTATATATGGCAGCTGTTGTCGCTATTCAACATAATCCCGATATAAAACATCAATATGAGCGTTTATTGAAAAACGGAAAGAGTAAAATGTCAGCACTCGGTGCTGCGATGCGTAAATTAGTACAAATTTGTTTTGGTGTGATAAAACACCAAATCCCGTATCAGCCGCAAGTTAAGTAATCAACTTGTGATTGGTGGAGGGAGATGGTATCTACGGCCCTAATAGCAAGCACTGGCTCCGTAGACAAGGCGCAGCTTAAATTTAAAAGCGGAGCGTTAATACGTGAGCATTTTAAATTTAAGCTGCAACGCAGTATCCGGTGTCAGAGCGCCGCTATTAGCCGCACTTTGAGTCGCCACAAGACAAGCAGGTCATACACCCATCCATCATCACCACAGCCTGCGTTGAGCACTTGGCACAAAGCTGTGCACCGGCAGGGTACTCACTACTGGAAATATCGCCTTCTTCTTTCGCCTGCTGGGCTTCGAATTCTTTGCGCTTGGCGTCGATGAGTTTTTTCTGGTGTTCGTCGAGATTATCGTCTTTGATCAGGCCGATCATCTTCATGTGTGACTCAATCGCGTCACCGATTTCTGCCACCAGTGACGGCATGTATTTACCACCTTTTTTGAAGTAACCACCTTTTGGATCGAATACCGCTTTGAGTTCTTCAACCAGGAAGCAGCTATCACCACCTTTTCTGAATACCGCGGAGATGACTCGTGTTAATGCCACCACCCACTGGAAGTTATCCATTGATTTTGAGTTGATAAAAATCTCAAACGGACGGCGCAGCTCATGGTCTGTACCGGGATTCAAAACGATATCGTTTATCGTAATGTATAAAGCGTGTTCAGAAAGCGGCGTTTTTACCTTGTAAGTTGAACCGAGCAGTAACTCCGGACGCTCTGTTTCTTCGTGCAGGTGTTCAACTTCGTTAGCCGGTTCGTTAACAACCGCTTCTACTTCCGGCTCTTCATCTTTTACCACTTTAAAACTAACAATTTTTGAATTAATTTTAGTAGCCATTTTTTCTTTCCTGTTTACTTTGGGGCTTTGCCCTGTTTCGTCTTTAACATATAGATTCCGGATCTTCGTTTCTCTTCGTCCGGAATGACGAATATTTAATTTTTTAGATTCC
>CAMYJG010000164.1 GCA_947258695.1 uncultured Ectothiorhodospiraceae bacterium
TTCAATAACTTATCAGGATCAGCGGGAATTTCTTTATGGACACAAGTGTTTCCTGCTTGATCAATGATGCAAGCATAGAGGGTTCTGGCATGTAAATCGGTTCCACAATAATAGGGGTGTATGCTATTGTAAAAGTTCATTGGGCTTTCTCCTGTTTGGTTTTGTCGCCTTTCAGTTTAGTCCGCGTGACTATGCTGGAAAGGGAGGAGGCTCAATGAGTATCAAATAAATCAACATGGACAAAATAAAGCGCCGCTCGTTCCTCTCTATGCTTTATTTTGCCAGTTATTAAAACGTTAGCTGTACATAATGAAAAAAATAATAAAGGTTACTGGTTATTTAATTTTGTGCTTTCTGCTTATAGGAGTAGGCGTATATTTATATATATTTAGAGAGCAACAAATAAATATACTACTCATCCCTAATGAATTTACTTACTGCGGCAAACAAATTTATGGTAATAATGCTGATTACAAAGAAATAGTATCTTGGTTAAATAATAACAAGAACGGCTGGGTGACTTCTTACGTTAGTTTTATCCCAAAACAAACATATAAATCTGCATCGTTTCAAGTAAATATATTGGATAATGCGGTAGTTGTTGCATATAAAACTGACTATGGTTACCCTCAATTTATCAAGAGAACCGATCATCGAATGAGTAAAAAATGTATAAAGCAGCTAACAACCAAATAAACTCGGACAATTATCTCAGTGGGCCAAAACCGCCCACTGAAATAATTACCGGTTATTAAAACGTTAGCGGTAAATAAAAAGAATGAAAAACCAATTGAAAAAACATCATTGAGTTTATGTCAACCGATAACCAATTTAGCCCGTCTGATAGCGGTGAAAGTAACAAGGCAGCCACAGTATCACAGCTGTTATTCCCTAAGCGGCTGATACTGTGTAACAGCATGCAATTTTAACAGGTCAATTTTAGTGGTAAGCTCAAACACTATGGCACTAAACACAAATACCGCTAACAAGGGCATCGAGCCGTTCGCTTCGCTCTCTGGGACGCGCCAAAAAGCACCGCTAACAAGGGCATCGAGCCGTTCGCTTCGCTCTCTGGGACGCGCCAAAAAGCGGCGCGCCCCTCATGCAGGCGTTATGCCTTAAGGAGTTAAAAATGAAGCTATTAAAAATATTCCTAATGGTGCTTCTACTCGCGGGTTGTGCTGGCACCGCCGCATGGAATGCAAAGCAGGTGCAAGACGAATTTACTGATAAAAAGAGCTGCAAAGTTACTTATGGAAGTAATTTCGGGAAGGGCTATGTAAAATCATTAGGTGGAATTCATTATTATCCATTCATTGAAACATTCAATAATAAAGTCATATTTGGCATACACAATGATTACAACTCACCTGTAGGTGATGTGCAAATACGTATTGACAATAATGAAGCAATATTAATTTCATATACTGAAACACCAGTTTATTACACAGCTACTAAACACAATGTCGATCTTTCATATTTAAAAAATGTCGAAGGTATTGACCAAAACGCAATGCAAGCATCAATAGATGCAAGCATGAAAAATGTAAATAAAATAACCAGCCCATATACAGCCACCTCGAGTGATAAAGCCAAACTAATTATTAACCAACTTAAGCAAGGTAGTAAGTTGAAAATGAGAATAATTGGGTTTGGCACTAATTCTGTTGCCTCAACTACAGGTGAGTATGAGCTTGGTGAGTCTTTAATAACTTCTCTGGCAAGCTGTGGTTTATAGGCATAACAATGCACTCCAGCTGACCACCAAAAGCGGCGCTCCTATCGTCGCTATGCTTTCGGTGCCAGCTGAGTTTGGTCGTTATGTGTCAATAATGTAATATCCCAATAGGAGATAGAATGTTTAATATTTCTAGCATTTACCCAAAACAAGAAGGGTATAGTTTTGACTTTGATTATTACATAAACAAACATATGCCAATGTCAATAGAGTTACTCTCCAAAGCAAAAGGATTTCAAGGAGTATCTGTTGAGCGTGGTATAGATATTGAAGATCCAAAAATGGAATCATCATATATAGCAATGTGTCACTACTACTTTGACACATTAGAAAACTTCATGACCGCTTTTATTCCTCATGCTGAAAAATTACAGGGTGATATCGCAAACTATACTAATATTGAACCTACTATCCAAATTAGCAAAGTAGAGATTTCAATGTGAAACTTCAACACATAACAAGGCAAATTAACTCGGACTGGTTTACACGCCGCTTCGCTTTGTGTAAACCACCCGGTTATTCGCGGCGTTA